>CANRQD010000001.1 GCA_947632685.1 uncultured Bacilli bacterium
GACTTCATGGTGTAGGTGCTAGTGTTGTTAATGCATTAAGTAGTTGGTTAGAGGTTAAAGTATATAAAAATGGTAATGTTTATTATCAAAGATATGAAAATGGTGGACATCCAGTAGAAGAATTAAAAATTATAGATAATTGTTCTAAAGAAAGAACTGGAACAACTGTAACTTTTAAACCTGATCCAGAAATATTTACTGATACTATAGTATATGATTATGAAATATTAAAAACTCGTATTCGTGAATTAGCATTTTTAAATAAAGGATTAAAAATTTCTTTATATGATGAGAGAGAAGATAATAAAAAAGATTCTTTTTGTTATGAAGGTGGTATTAGAGAATATGTAAAAATGATTAACGAAAATAAAAATCCAATTCATGATACTATAATAGATTGTTCTGGAATAGATAGTGATATTTCATTAGAGGTTGCATTGCAATATAATGAAACTTATAATGCAAGTATTTATTCTTTTGTAAATAATATAAATACTCCAGAAGGTGGAACACATGAAGATGGTGTTAAAAGAGCTTTAACAAGGATATTAAACAAATATGCTACTAGTAGTGGTATGTTAAAAGAAAAAGATTCTAATTTAACTGGTGATGATGTAAAAGAAGGTATAACAATGATTATATCTATAAAACATCCAAATCCTCAGTTTGAAGGGCAAACCAAAACTAAATTAGGAAATAGTGAAGTTAGAGGTATTGCAGATAAGATTTTTTCTGCAGCATTTGAAAGATTTTTAATGGAAAATCCTGATCAAGCAAAGGTTATTGTTGATAAAAGTATGACTGCTTCTCGTGCTAGAGTAGCTGCTAAAAGAGCACGTGAATTAACAAGACGTAAAGGTGATTTAGATGTAACTAATTTTTATGGAAAATTATCTGATTGTAAAAGTAAAGATCCAAAGGAATGTGAAATATTCTTAGTCGAGGGTGATTCTGCTGGAGGATCTGCTATAAAAGGTCGTAATAGTATGACACAAGCTATATTGCCATTAAGAGGAAAGATATTAAATGTAGAGAAGGCTAGACTTGATAGAGCTTTATCAAATGAAGAAATTAAAACTATAATAACTGCATTTGGTACTGGTATAGGAGAAGATTTTGATTTATCTAAACTACGTTATGATAAAATTATTATAATGACTGATGCTGATGTAGATGGTTCACATATTAGAGTATTATTATTAACACTTTTCTATAGATTTTTTAAGCCTATAGTAGAAGCAGGACATGTATATGCAGCTCAACCTCCATTATTTGTTATTAAACATGGTAAAAATATAAAATATGTTTTAAATGAGCAAGAAAGAGATGAATATTTAAAAACTCTATCTCCAAACACTAAATATGATATTATGCGTATGAAAGGTTTAGGAGAAATGGATGCAGAAGAATTAAATGAAACAACAATGGATATAGAAAAAAGAGTATTAAGACAAATAACAGTTGATGATACAATAGCAGCAGATGAGGTATTTTCTAGATTAATGGGAGAAGAAGTAGAACCAAGAAGAACATTTATTGAAGAAAATGCAGTATATGTTGAAAATTTGGATATTTAGGAGGTAAGGAATATGGATAAATTAGAACAAAATAATATTGTAAATGAAGTAAAAGATTCTTTTTTGGAATATTCAATGAGTGTAATTGTAGCACGTGCTTTACCTGATTTAAGAGATGGTCTAAAACCTGTACATAGACGTATTTTATATTCTATGTATGAGTCAGGATATACTCCAGATAAACCACATAAAAAAAGTGCTAGAATTGTGGGAGATGTTATGGGTAAATATCATCCTCATGGTGATTCTAGTATATATGAAGCAATGGTAAGAATGGCTCAAGACTTTTCATATCGTAATATGTTAGTAGATGGTCATGGTAACTTTGGTAATATAGAAGGATATGGTGCAGCAGCAATGCGTTATACAGAATCACGTCTTTCTAAAATATCATTGCAATTATTAAGAGATATTAATAAAGATACAGTAGATTTTACACCAAATTTTGATGAAAGTGAAAAAGAACCAGTCATATTACCATCAAGATTTCCTAATATTTTAGTAAATGGTACTATGGGAATAGCTGTTGGAATGGCTACAAATATTCCTCCACATAATCTTGGTGAAGTAATAGATGGTTGTATTGCATATATAGATAATCCAGAAATTGATTTAGATGGATTAATGAAATATATAAAAGGTCCTGATTTTCCAACAGGTGCAACTATATTGGGTAATAGTGGTATCAGAAAGGCATATGAAACAGGTAAGGGAACTATTACCATTAGAAGTAAAGCTAGAATAGAAGAAGAAAAAGGAAAGCATTATATTATTGTAGATGAAGTTCCATATGGAGTTAATACCTTAGAATTAAAAAATAAAGTAGCAGATTTAGTACATAATAAAGTAATTGATGGTATATCTGATTATCATACGGATTTAAAAGATGGAGTAAAAATTACTATTACGTTAAAAAAAGATGCTAATCCACAAGTTGTACTTAATAATTTATATAAACATACTGCTTTTCAAACAAGCTATGGAATAACTTTTTTAATGTTAGATCAAGGTGTTCCAAAGACATTGGGATTAAAAGATATAATATCTAAATATATTGATTATCAAAAAGAAATAATAATAAGAAGAACTAAGTTTGATTTAAATAAAGATGAAGCTAGAGCACATATATTAGAAGGTTTAAAGATTGCATTAGATCATATTGATGAAATTATAAAATTGATAAGAGGATCAAAAAGTGATGAAATTGCAATGAATGGTTTAATGTCTAATTATTCTTTAACTGAAAAACAAGCTCAGGCAATTCTTGAAATGAAATTAAGACGATTAACTGGCTTAGAAAGAGATAAAATAGAAAATGAATTAAAAGAATTATTAGAAGAAATTGAAAAATTAAAGGGTATATTAGCAAGTGATGAAAAAATATTGAATCTAATAAAAGAAGAAATGCTTGAAATAAAAGCAAAATTTGCAGATGAAAGACGTACTAATATTGATATGACAGCTATTGAATATATTGAAGATGAATCTTTAATACCAGTTGAAGATATTATAATTACACTTACAAATAAAGGATATGTTAAACGTTTAAAATCTGATACATATAGAGCACAAAATAGAGGTGGAGTTGGTGTGAAAGGAATGTCTACTAATGAAGAAGATGTTGTAGAACATTTGTTATCAACCAAGACACATGATTATATATTATTTTTCTCTAATAAGGGAAGAGTTTATCGTTTAAAAGGTTATGAAATTCCAGAATTTGGAAGACAATCAAAAGGTTTGCCTATTATAAATTTATTATCATTAGATAAAGATGAGAACATACGTTCTATTATTTCAGTAAGTAATAATGATGAAATCTCTAAATATTTATTATTTACAACAAAAAAAGGTCTTGTTAAAAGAACTGAAATAAAAGAATTTGATAATATAAGAAAAGGTGGAAAAATAGCAATTTTATTGAAAGATAATGATGAATTAATCTCTGTTAAGAAAACAAGTGGTGAAGATGAAATTGTAATAGGTGCTAATAATGGAAGAATGGTAAGATTTGTGGAAACTGAAATAAGATCCATGGGAAGAAATACATCAGGAGTAAAAGGAATAGAATTAGGAGATTCAATCGTAGTAGGAAGTGCAGTATTAAAACCAGAACATTTAATATTAATTGTAACTGAAAATGGTTATGGTAAACAGTCATCAATTGAAGAATATAGATTAACTCATAGAGGAAGTAAAGGAGTTAAGGCATTAAATATAACAGAAAAAAATGGAATGATGGTTTCATTGAAATGTATAGATAAAAATGATATTGAACTAAAAGATATTATGATTATTACAAATAGTGGTATGATAATGAGAATGCCTCTTTCTCAAATTTCAATTTTAAAACGTGCAACACAAGGTGTAAGATTAATTAATTTAAAAGAAAATCAAAAAGTTTCTACAATAGCAATAGTTGATAAAGAAAATGAAAGTGAAAGTGAAACGTAAAAATCATAAAAAATATTAAAATATACAGATAAAATATTTCCCGGGAAATATTTGTAACTAAGTTTCACGTGAAACATATAAATAAATTTAAAATACTTGTTTCACGTGAAACATTAAAAAAACTTGTAATTTTATATAAAATATAATAGAATTAAAACGTGCAATAAGTGCATTGGAACCAAGTCAGAATCGGAAGATAGCAGCTTTAACAATTAACACTTATGTGCACTTTTATTTTTGGAGATAAATATGAAAAAAATATATATGGAAATAGCTATAAAAGAAGCAATGAAATCATTTAATAAAAATGAAGTTCCTGTGGGATGTGTTATAGTAAAAAATAATAAAATAATTGCTAAAGCTCATAATTTAAAAGAAAAAAAACGTAGTGTAATATACCACGCTGAATTAATTGCAATAGAAAAAGCTTCTAAAAAATTGAAAAATTGGAGGCTGAACGATTGTGAAATCTATGTAACTCTTCAACCATGCCCAATGTGCTCAAGTGCTATAAAACAAGCTAGAATATCTAAAGTATATTATGGAGTTGAAAATAAAAATAATAATATAAGCAATGAAATTTTTGAAAAAAAAGATAATAATGCATCAATAACAACTATTAAAAAAATTTGTGAAAATGATTGTAAAAAAATTATCATGAAATTCTTTGAAAATAAACGAAAAATGCAATAGTTGTGGTATAATATATATAGAAAAGTGGTGGATTATATGTATCAAGCTTTATATAGAAAATATCGACCAAAAAGTTTTGATGATGTTATAGGACAAGATTTTGTTATTAAAACTTTAAAAAATTCAATAATAAACAATAAAATTAGTCATGCATATATGTTTTTTGGACCTAGAGGAATAGGAAAAACAACAATAGCAAAAATATTATCAAGAACTGTTAATTGTGAAAATCCTCAAAATGGTAATATGTGTGGAAAATGTGAAAGTTGTTTAAAATCTTTAAATAGTGTTGATATTGTTGAAATAGATGCTGCTTCAAATAATGGTGTTGATGAAATACGAGAAATAAGAAATAAAGTTAATATTGTTCCGAGTGAGCTTAAATATAAAGTATATATAATAGACGAAGTGCATATGTTAACGACTGGAGCATTTAATGCTTTATTAAAAACTTTAGAAGAACCGCCAAATTATGTTATTTTTATACTAGCAACAACTGATCCACAAAAAGTTTCTGATACTATTATTTCACGATGTCAATGTTATTCATTTAAAAGAATAAGTGTAAAGAATATAGTATTAAAATTATCAGAAATATGTGAAAAAGAAAAAATAACTGTAGATGAAAAAGTATTAAATATGATAGCTGAAAACTCAGATGGTGGTTTAAGAGATTCATTAGGAATATTAGACAAATTATCTTCATATAAAACAGATAAAATTACAGTAGAAGATTATTATGATATCAATGATATGATTACGGAAAATGAATTAAATTCATTTAAGAATAGTATTTTATCATTTGATAATAATGAAATAATACAAAAAATTAAAAAATATAGCGATGATGGAAAAAATTTAATTGAAATCATTAAACAATTATTGATATTATTGCGTAATGATTTAGTTGATTATTATATAAATAATAATGTTGATAAAAAGTTAATAGTTAATTCACAAGATTTAGCAAATTTAATTAACGAAAAAATGTTCGATATTAAGAAGAGTGGTAATCCAAAAATTTTCATTGAAATTATGCTATTAAATTATGTAAATATACATAAAAATATTTCCCAGGAAATAAATTATTTCCCAAATAATGAAAATATTGAAACTGAAAAAGTAAAAGTGGATAAAAATTTATCTGATACCACAAAACAACAGGAAAAAAATAATATTATTAAACATGAAACTATAAAAGATAGTAATAAAGAAGAAATATATAGTGTTAATACTGAAAAAAACAAAGAAGTAGAATTGATAAACACATCTAATATATTAGAAATAAATGAAATTAGAATTAATAATGTATTAGCAACAGCAAATAAACAAGAAAAAAATAATGATTTAAAATTAATTGAATCATTAAATGATTACGTATTTGATCAAAAAATTGGATATATTATTTCTGAAATATTAAATGCAAACTTAGAAGCATCTAGTTCTGAATCAATTATTCTAAGTTATGAATATGACTCAGTCGTTAATACAAATCTAAATAATATAGAAAACATAACTAAAATATATAATGATAAAACAAAATCAAATAAAAAAATAGCTATTATTAGTAAAGATAATTGGAATAAAATAAAAAAAGAATATATTAATAATACTAAAAATGGTAAAAAATATGATATTATAGAAGAACCTGAGTTAATTATAAATAAAACTCAGAATAATGAATCTAATGAACAGGATAATCCATTGGATTTATTTAAAGAAATAATAGAAATAGAATAGAGGAGGAATATATATGAATATGCAAGCTTTAATGAAACAAGCTCAAAAATTACAAAAAGATATGTTAGCAGCAAAGGATGAAATTGATAATACGTTGTTTATAGGTGAAAATTCTTTAGTTAAGGTAACTATGAAAGGAACACGTGAAATTACAAAAGTAGAAATTAATGCAGAAGATTCTTTAGATAAAGAAGATATTGAAATGTTACAAGATATGATATTAGTTGCTGTTAATGAAGCATTAAGTAAAATTGATAAAATTACAGAAGAAAAAATGGGAAAATATGGTAATGCAATGCCAGGATTATTTTAATTATGATACCAGAAAGTTTAAATAATTTAATAGAATCGTTTAAGCTATTACCAGGAATAGGTAGTAAAACTGCCGAAAGATTGGCTTTCTTTGTGATTGATATGGAACAAGAAAATGCAAATTTTTTTGCAGATAGTATAATTAATGTAAAAAATAATATTAAACATTGTAGTATTTGTAATAGTTTAACAGATGATGATGTTTGTTCTATATGTAATGATAATCTTAGAAATAATGATATTTTATGTGTACTTGATGATCCTAAAAATGTATTTTTATTTGAAAAAATGAAAATATTTAATGGAAAATATCATGTACTTAATGGACTTATCTCACCATTAGATGGGATAAATCCAGAAGATATTGGAATTAATAAATTACTTGATAGAATAAAAAACGAAAAATATAAAGAAATCTTATTTGCTTTAAGACCTAGTATTGAAGGAGAAACAACATCACTATATATAAAAAAAATATTGGATGGAAGTAATATAAAAATAACTAGATTAGCAAGTGGAGTACCTATGGGTGCAGATATGGAATATATTGATGAATTAACTTTGGAAAGAGCTTTAGTAGATAGAAAAGAAATAGAATAAAAAATATATTTTTTCATATTTTATATTAAGGAGATGGACAAATATGAAAAAAATATTATATTTTCTAAAAAGAGTGATATTAAGTTTTATAATTTTATATAGTTATAATTTGATAGCTGCAAATTTTAATATGATAATTCCAATTAATGTGATTACAGTAGGTTTAATAACAGTTTTAGGTGTACCATCTTTAATTGCTTTATTGATTATTAAAATAGTAGTTTTGTAAGATTGTGAGGTGATGTTTTGAATATTTTTTCAACTCAAGAAAAAGTATGTAATTTTCTTGAAAAAACAATTAAAGAAAATAAAAAAATATCACACGCATATTTAATTGAAACGAATGGATATAATAATTATTTAGATTTTATAAAATATATGATTAAATTAATATTATGTTCTGATATAAGTGATGAAAATCAAAAAACAAGAATTTGTAATGCAATTGATAATGATAATTATCCAGATATAAAATATATTTATCCAGATGGAAATTATATAAAAAAAGAACAACTTCTAAACTTAGAAAAAGAATTTTCAAAAAAATCAATGTTAAATAATAAATTAATATATGTTATAAATGAAGCTGAAAAGTTAAATGATTCATCTGCTAATACTATTTTAAAATTTTTAGAAGAGCCAGAAGAAAATATTATAGGAATAATAGTTACTACTAATAGATATAAAGTAATTGATACGGTAGTATCAAGATGTCAGGTAATATCTTTAACCAATTATAATATACAAATTAATTTAGATGAATATGTAGAAAAATTTTTAAATGATTTAATAGTAACTAAAAAATTAATTATAAATTATGATTTATATTTAGAAAATTTATTTATAGATAGGAAAAATGCATTAAATAATTTAGAAAAAATAGAATTAGTCTTTTTTCAATATTTAAATGGTGTTTCTTTACCTGAAACAATAGAAAAGTTGCTTTTTAATGAAAAAATGGATAAAATAATTAATTATATTTTAGTAATTAATAATTCCAAAAATAAATTAGAATATAATTTAAATATTAAACTATGGTTTATGGATTTAATTGTTAATTTATTAGAGGTGAAGTAGAAATGTATGATGTAATAGGTGTTAAATTTGATTTATCAAATAATATATATTTTTTTGAAGTAAATAATTTATCTTTAAATAAAGGTGACAAAGTTATAGTTGAGTCAGAAAATATATTAGATTTAGGTATTTGTGTAACAAATATAAAAAATGAATCAAAAGATAATTTAATTTTTCCTCTAAAAAAGGTTATTAGAAAAGTTACTAAAAAGGATATAGATATACATAATAAAAATAAAGAAGAAGCGTCTGAAGCGTTAAAATATGCAAAAAAATGTGCAAAAAATATAAAATTACCAATGAATTTTGTATCAGCATATTATACATATGATAAAAATCAATTATATTTTAACTTTACATCTGATGAAAGAGTTGATTTCAGGGAATTAGCAAAAAAATTAGCTCAAAGATTTAAAACTCGTATAGAATTAAGACAAATTGGTGTAAGAGATAAAGCCAAATTAATCGGTGGAATTGGACCTTGTGGTTTATTTTTATGTTGTAATACTTTTTTAACTGATTTTAATAGTGTATCTATAAATATGGCAAAAAATCAATTTTTGGCATTAAATCCTTCAAAAATAAATGGTGTATGTGGTAGATTATTATGCTGTTTAAATTATGAAGATGATATTTATACTCAAATAAAGAAAGATTTACCTAAAGTAGGATCTACAATAACAACAGAAAATGGTACTGGTAAAGTAATTTCAGTAAATATATTTAATAAAAGTTATAAGCTAGAATTAGATAAATTTAATATTGTGGAAGAGTTTATAAAATAATATGGAAGTACTAAATGATTTGTTAGGATATAAAAATAGAAAAATATATCAAAATACCGATTGGTTTTCTTTTACCTTAGATAGTGTTTTATTAGCGAATTTTGTAGTTATATCAAAAAGAACAAAACAAATATTGGATATTGGTACTGGAACTGGTGCTATACCTCTTATATTATCAACAAAAACTAATTTAGTAATAGATGCAATAGAAATCCAAAAATCAGTAGCTGAATTATTTAAAAAATCAATTAAATATAATAAATTAGATAATCAAATAAATTTAATTGTTAATGATATATTAAATTATTCAAAAAATAAAAATAATTATTATGATATAGTAATATCTAATCCACCTTATTATAGTGAAACTACTATAAATAATGTAAATGAAAAAACAATTGCGCGACATGAAATAAATTTAAATTTAGAAAAATTAATAAAAGTCAGTAAAAAGATTTTAAAGGACAATGGAAAATTATATTTAGTTTATAATAGTGATAGATTTATTGAATTAATTAGTCAATTATCTAAAAATAATTTTGTTATTAAAAGAATTAGATTTGTACATAAAAGTTTAGAAAAAGAAGGAAGTATGGTATTAGTTGAGTGTACAAAAAATGGTAAACCTGGATTAAAAATAGAAAAGCCTTTTATTTTAAATATTGATAATAAAAAAACATTGGAATATGAAAATATTTTAAATGGTGGTGATTGTAATGAGTCAAAAGAGCTATGATAATAATAAATCTAATTTATATTTAATACCAACACCTATAGGTAATCTAGAAGATATTACGATTAGGTCTTTAAAATTATTAGCAGATGTTGATTTAATTCTATGTGAAGATACAAGGGTTACAGGAAATTTATTAAAAAAATATAAAATTAAAAAAAAATTAATAAGTTGTTATGAATATAATGAAGATAAAGTAAAAAATGATGTTATAAAATTTTTAAATGAAGGTAAAAATATTGGTCTTGTTACTGATCAAGGTACACCTATAATAAGTGATCCTGGATTTAAAGTTGTTTTGGAAACTATAAATAATGGCTTTAATGTAATAGGCTTACCTGGAGCGACTGCCTTTGTTCCTGCACTAATATCATCAGGTATTTTTCCATCAAAATTTTTATTTTATGGTTTTTTAAATGCTAAAAATAATAAACAACTTGATGAACTTAATTTATTAAAGAATATTCCATATACAATTATTTTTTATGAAGCACCACATCGTATAATTAATACATTAAACAATATAAAGAAAGTAATGGGTAATAGAAATGTATGTATTGCACGAGAAATATCTAAGTTGTATGAAGAAATATATCGTGGTAGTATTGAAGATGTTATATTAGAACTTGAAAATGTAAAAGGAGAAATAGTTTTAATAGTAGAAGGTAATACTATAAAGGAGGATTATTCTAATATATCAATTTTGGAGCATATAAATTTATATTTAGAAGATGGTATGTCTGAAAAAGAAGCTATAAAATTAGTTGCAAAAGAACGTAATGTAGCTAAATCAATTATATATAAAGAATATCATCAAAAAAAATAAAAATGTAAGACTGACATAACTAATAAAAATAGTAAAGGAAGGAGTTTCTAATATATGTGAAAATTTACAGATATTAGATTATCGTGATATAAAATGAAATTAATAGTAGGTTTAGGAAATCCAGGTAAAGAATATGAAAATACTAGACATAATATAGGTTTTAATTTTCTAGATAACTATGTTAATGAAAAAAATTTAGGTGATTATAAATCAAAATATAATGGATTATATATAAAAACAAAATTATTTGAAACTGATGTTATATTTTTAAAACCTCAATCATTTATAAATTTATCAGGAGAAATTGTAAGAAAATACATAGATTTTTATAAAATATGTATTGATGATATCTTAGTTATTAGTGATGATTTAGATTTATCAATAGGTAATTTAAAGCTAAAATCAACAGGTAGTAGTGGGGGACATAATGGTTTAAAGAATATTGAAAAATGTCTAGGTACTAATAATTATAAAAGATTGAAAATAGGTATATCAAATAATAAAAATATAGATACAAAAGATTATGTGTTAGGAAAAATAAAAGATGAAGATAAAAGTAAATTTGATTCTATTAAAAAAACTGTTAATAATATAATAGATGATTTTTTTAATTTACCTTTTTCAGAGTTAATGAATAAATACAATCGAAAAAATAGGTGATTATATGAGTATTTTTGATAATTTTATAGATATTAATTATAAAAATGATATGGGTGTATGTGCAAATACATCTGAATTTTTTTCTATATATCTATATAATTTATTTAAACAGCAAAATAAAAATATTTTGGTTGTAGTAAATTCATTATATGAGGCTAATAAAATTTATTCTTCATTACAAAATTATTTAAGCTCTTGTTTTTTATTTCCAATGGATGACTTTTTAACAAGTGAAGCAATAGCTATTAGTCCAGATTTAAAAATAACAAGATTAGAAACATTAAATTCATTAAATAATGCTGAAAAATGTATTGTTGTTACAAATTTAATGGGTTATTTAAGATTTTTACCTAACAAGAAAAATTATTATAATGCCTGTATAAACTTATCAAGGGGAATGGAAATAAATCCTAAAGAAATAATAAAAAAACTAATTAAATATGGCTATACTAGGGAATCGTTTGTTACTAAAACAGGTGAGGTAGGTATTAGAGGCTTTGTAATAGATATTTATCCAGTAGGAGAGGATAATCCAATTAGAATTGAATTTTTTGGTGATGAGATAGAATCTATAAGATATTTTTCACCTGAAAGTCAAAAATCCATAAAAAGTTTAGAAAGTATTGATATTTATCCTTTTACAGAATTTATTAGTAACCTAGATGTTTTAGAAGAACATTATAATAAACAAAAATATTTACCCTTCTATGAAAAAGAGATAAATAATATTTCAAAGTATTTAACTGACTTAATAGTAGTATATAAAGATTATGAACAATTAGAAATTAGTTTTGAAAATATAATGAAAGAAGTATCAACTTATAAAACAACTAAAGATATTAAATTTAATGGTAGATATATGTTTGATTTGTCAGAGATAATAAATAATAATAATTGTTATTATATGAGTTTAAATAATATGTCATCAACCAAAAAAATTTCAAATATTACAACATATAATGTTTCAACAATTAATAATTTTTCTGAAAAAGAAGAGTTAATAAATGATTTTTTATTTCAACAAAAGAAAAATAAAAAGACTGTAATTATTTGTTTAGAAAAAAATAGAATTAAAAATCTTGTAAAAAGATTAAAGTATAAAATATATGAAACTGATGAAAATAATATAAAATTACATGAAATAAATATTATTGATAAACCATTATCAGAAGGCTTTATTTATAATGATTTTGTAATTTTAACAGAAAATGAATTATTTATACAAAAAAGTTCTTCTAAAAAATATAAAACTAAATTTAAATATTCAACTAAAATAAAGGATATAAATTCTTTAAAAATAGGTGATTATGTTGTTCATAATGCACATGGTATTGGTATATATAATGGTATTAAAGTACTTTCAAATAATAATATAAAAAGGGATTATATAGAAGTATTATATAAGGATACTGATAAGTTATATATTCCTGTTGAAAAAATAGATTTGTTATATAAATATGTAGGTAAAGATGGTATTATTCCTAAAATAAATAAGTTAGATAGTGTTGATTGGAAAAAGACAAAATCTCGTATTAGAGGTAAAGTAGCAGATATGGCTGATAAATTACTTAACTTATATGCAGAAAGAGAAAGTAGAAAAGGTTTTGCATATAGTAAGGATAGTATTTTACAAAAACAGTTTGAAGATGAATGTAGCTTTGAACTAACTTTGGATCAACAAATTGCAGTTAATCAAATTAAAGAGGATATGGAAAAAGCTATACCTATGGATAGATTATTATGTGGTGATGTAGGCTTTGGAAAAACTGAAGTTGCTTTTAGAGCAATAGCAAAAGCTGTAGCAGATTCCAAACAAGTCTTATTCTTATGTCCAACTACTATTTTATCTAATCAACATTATGAAAATGCACTTAAACGTTTTGAAAATTTTCCAGTAAATATTGCTTTGCTTAATAGGTTTACTAGTCAAAATAAAACAAAAAAAATATTAGAAGGTTTATCAAATGGTACTATTGATATAGTATTTGGTACGCATAGACTATTAAGTGATGATGTAAAACCAAAAGATTTAGGATTGTTAATAATAGATGAAGAACAAAGATTTGGTGTTGCCCATAAAGAAAAAATAAAAACTTATAAAACTAATATAGATGTTTTAACTTTAACAGCGACACCAATTCCTAGAACTTTACAAATGTCTATGGTTGGAATAAGAAGTTTATCATTAATTGAAACACCACCAGTTAATCGTTATCCAATTCAAACTTATGTAGTTGAAGAAAATAAGCAATTAATGAAAGATGCAATTTATAAAGAATTATCTAGAAATGGTCAAATTTTTATATTATATAATCGAGTTGAAAGTATTGAAAAAAAGACATATGAGATAAGTAATTTAGTTCCAGATGCTAGAATATCATATGCACATGGACAGATGTCAAAGAATGAATTAGAAAATAAAATGATAAATTTTATAAATAAAGAGTTTGATATTTTAGTTTGTACTACTATTATAGAAACAGGAATAGATATACCAAATGCAAATACATTAATAATATTAGATGCTGATAGATTTGGATTAAGTCAGCTTTATCAGATTAGAGGTAGAGTTGGTAGAAGTAATAGATTTGCCTATGCGTATTTAATGTATAACCCAGCTAAAGTTTTAACAGAAACAGCTGTAAAGCGATTAAATGTAATAAAAGAATTTACTGAATTAGGTAGTGGTTTTTCTATTGCAACGAGAGATTTATCTATAAGGGGTGCCGGAGATATATTAGGAAGTGAACAAGCCGGTTTTATAGATACTGTAGGAATTGATTTATATTTAAAAATGCTTAATCAAGAAATTTCTATTAGGAAAGGAATAAATCCAGAAGAGGAAGAAAATGAAAATTCACAACCAATTTTAAATATAGCTACACATATAGAAGATAGTTATGTTGAGGATGAAACACTTAAAATAGAAATTCATAGAAAGATAAATGAAATAAATAGTAAAAAAAGTTTAGAAAATATAAAATTTGAATTAGAGGATAGATTTGGTAAATTAAGTGATGATTTAATAATTTATATGTATGAAGAATGGTTTGAAAAACAAATCGATAAAATTGGTATTCAAAAAGTTAATCAAACTAAAAATTATATTGAATTAGTTTTTACAAGTGATATGGCTTTAAAATTTGATATGGAGGATTTATTTATTGAATCATATAAAATTTCTCCAATGTTTAGATTTAAGACAAGGGGTAATAATATCTTGATAATTTTAGATACTATTCATTTAGATAAGCATCCATTATTTTATTTAACTGAATTACTTAATTATATAGAAAATAAATTTATAAAAAAAGTTGACTAAAAAATAAAGGATTGATATTCTTTATATAGTTATTATAGGAGGATATTATGAATAGTAGTTTAGAAAATGATGATATGTTAAATGAATTAATTGAACAACATTTAACTAATTATAAAAATGCAGTAATAGAAATAATAAAAAATAATACAAATTCATTAATAGATGAAGATATAATTGTAATTGTTAAAGATCCTCCACTTGCATCTATGGATGTAATTAAGCAAAAACTTTTGTATTTAGTGAAAAGGGAAGGTATTATTTTGAATGATGAAAAGTTAACTACATTATTATCAAAATATAGAAAACAAATAATAGATGATATTAGTAATTTAAAATCTTTAAGAAATGATACTATAATTCAAAAAATAAATGATTTTAATCCTAAAAGAGATACTGATATTATTTGTGTAGAATCTACTGTTCTTGAATCAATTGATAAAAAGCTAAAACAAGCTATAAAAAAATCTATAATGCAATCTAATAAAGATATTTTATTTAAAAATATTGACAGTATATATATAAATGTTGAAAATGAAGAAATAAAAACAAATATTACAAATGATTTTGAAAAATATATCAAAACTACTTATCAAAAACAATTACTTGATAATATATCAATAAAAATAATGATAAAGGATAGAACTTTAATTAGTAGAATAAATGAACAAGGAGAAAGATATTTATTTACAAAATCAAATTCATATATTTTTAAAGATGAAGATAAAAGCACTACTTAATGGTGCTTTTTTAGTTGATATTGGAAATAATTACCAAGGTAAATTTTCTATATAAATATTATAATATAAATATATGAAGATATTTAAGTATAAAATTGAGAATATTAGAAATAATATTTGTAGAAGAAAGTGAGGAATAAACATGAAAACAACCGGTGTTGTTAGAAGAATAGATGATTTAGGAAGAATTGTTATTCCAAAAGAATTGAGGAGAACTTTAAGAATTCGTGATGGTGAATCATTAGAAATATTTGTTGAAAATGAAATGATAACATTAAAAAAGTTTTCTTCTATGTCTGATATGAAAGATATTTCTAATAATCTTGCTAATACAATTAATCAAATAACTTTTAAAAATGTTATAATTACAGATAGGGATAAGGTAATTGCAGTATCAAATAATATAAAATCTAAATATTTAGAAAAAAATATTTCAAAATACTTAGAACAAAAACTAAATAATAGAGAAACTATTGTAGAAAAAAGTATGCATGAAATTGAACTTATCGATAACTTAAAGGAAAATTATTCTTTTGTAATAAGTTCTATAATTATGAATGGGGATGCTATTGGTAATGTTGTTATATTTTCTGAAAAAGATAGTATAACAGAAAGTGAAGTAAAACTTGCTTCTATAATATCAAATTTTTTAGGAAAATATATTGAAGAATAAAAAAATATGTGATAATATATCCTCAGTTAAAGGTTATGAGAAAGAGTTTTATGAATTAATTCTATAATAGAGAGTCTAGATTTGGTGGAACTAGATATAGATTTTTATAAAATATGGCTTTTGAACCATTATATCGATATGTAGATATAATCGTATATAGGCGTTAACTATTAGAGTGTATAATTAATATTATAAATTAAGGTGGTACCGCGAATTATTCGTCCTTATGTTTATAATGTTTTTTTGTTTTATGAATATAATTATTATAAATTTGTAATGAAGGAGCAAGAAATATGAAAGAGAAATTTTATATATCTACTGCAATTGCCTATACATCTGGTAAACCACATATAGGAAATACATATGAAATAGTGTTAGCAGATGCTATTGCAAGATATAAAAGATTAAAAAATTATGATGTATATTTTCAAACCGGCACAGACGAACATGGAGAAAAAATAGAAATAAAGGCAAGAGAAGCAGGAATTAGTCCAAAGGAATATGTAGATAAAATATCAAATGAAATAAAAAAAATATGGGATTTAATGAATACTAGCTATGATAGATTTGTAAGAACAACTGATTCTAAACATGAAAAAGTAGTTCAACATATATTTAAGAAAATGTATGATAAAGGTGATATCTATAAAGGTGAATATAAAGGCTTATATTGTACACCATGTGAATCTTTTTGGACAGAATCACAATTAATTGATGGTAAATGTCCCGATTGTGGAAGAGAAGTAGCTGAAGCTAGTGAAGAAGCCTATTTTTTTAGATTATCAAAATATCAAAAACAATTAGAAGAATATATAGAAAATCATCCAGAATTTATTCAGCCAGTAGCACGTAAAAATGAAATGTTAAATAATTTTATAAAACCAGGATTACAGGATTTATGTGTTTCACGTACTTCATTTAATTGGGGAATACCTGTTGATTTTGATGATAAGCATGTTGTATATGTATGGCTTGATGCTTTAACTAATTATATTACAAACATTGGTTATGATATAGATAATGAAACAGAAGAATTTAAAAAATATTGGCCTGCTGATTTACATTTAATAGGAAAAGATATAATTAGATTTCATACTATATATTGGCCTTGTTTCTTATTTTCTCTAGGTTTAGAATTACCTAAACAAGTATTTGGTCATCCTTGGCTTTTAATGAATAATGATAAAATGAGTAAAAGTAAAGGTAATGTTATATATGCAGATGAATTAGTAGAAGAATTTGGTGTTGATGCTGTTAGATATTATCTTTTACATGAAATACCATTTTCAAGTGATGGAAATATAACTCGTGATTTATTAATAGAACGAATTAATAGTGATTTAGCTAATGTTCTTGGTAATTTAGTGCAAAGAACAATTTCAATGGGAAATAAATATTTTAATGGAAATATTACTAATAAAGAAATAAAAGAAGAAGTAGATGTCAATTTTATTAATATGATAAATAATCTTGATAAAGAAGTATTAGACAAAATGGATAAATTAGAAATAAATGCATCTATCGATAAAATATTTGATGTATTAAGAAATAGTAATAAATATATTGATGAAACTACACCATGGATTTTAGCTAAAGATGAAACAAAGCAAGATAGATTAGAAACAGTTTTATATAATTTACTTGAAGCAATAAGAGTATGTGCTATTTTATTGGAACCATATTTACCAGATACAAGCAATGAAATTTTAAAACAACTAAATAATGATAATGATTTATTGTCATATGATAATTCAAATATATATAAATTAAATAATCCAGAACCATTATTTAAAAGAATTCAATTATAGATAATAATGTAAATAAGTGTATACTTTTTTGTAAATTTAACATTTGTTTACATTTTTTAATTATTAATGTGATATATTATAATGGTTGTAAAGGTAGTAAAAATATCTGAAAGGAGATTAACCTTTATGCCAGAAAAAATGAAGAAGTGGTTTAATCTTGATAAATTTTATTTTTTAATGTTAATTATTTTTACCATATTTATCATTAATAAATTTAATTATCTAGATATAGCATATTTTTTACTGATAACATTTTATTATATTAGAATAAAACTACATCAGAAAAAAAATAGTTAAATACCGTTGACAAAATGGTATTTTTTTATTTATTTTATTTGTAGGAGTGATTTTATGTATATCGATACACATTGTCATTTATCTAAAGAATATTATGATGATATTGATCAAATTATTGAAGAAGATAAAAATGCCTTAGTAGATAAAATTATTATTTCTGGTTGTGAAAAAAATAATATTTATGAAGTAATAGATTTTATACATAAATATGATATAGCGTATGCTACTATAGGTTATCATCCTGATCAAATAGATTTGATAAAACCTGGTGATTTAGAAATACTTGAAAATTTAATAAAAACAAATAAAAAGATAGTAGGTATTGGAGAAATTGGCTTAGATTATCACTATTGTAATGATAACAATACAAAAATTAAACAAAAAATGTTATTTGAGCAACAACTTACCTTGGCAGAAAAATTATCTTTGCCAGTAGTAATACATAGTAGAGATGCAACTAAAGATACAATAGAAATTTTAAAAAAATATCATCTTTCTGGTATTATTCATTGTTTTTCTGGTAGTTTAGAAACTGCTAATGTATATATAAATATGGGTTATAAATTAGGTATTGGAGGAGTTCTTACTTTTAAAAATAGTAAATTATATGAGGTTGTTGAAAAAATACCATTGACTAGTATCGTGCTAGAAACTGATAGTCCATATCTTACACCTGAACCTTATAGAGGTAAGCAAAATTCTTCAAAATATATTCCTTTAATAGCTAAAAAAATATCTGATATTAAAAATATTTCATTAGATCAAGTATCAGAAATAACTATAAAAAGCTGTTATGATTTATTTGACTTAAATAAATAAAAATGATACTATTTAACTAGAATAGGATTTAGTTATTACCTACTAATAGGAGTTGGTTATATGAAAGAGTCTGAAAATACTGGTGTTGAATATTCAAGAAAAATATTTATTTTGTTATTATTAATTACTTTATTAGTATTAATAGTTATTGGTTTTTCTTTTGCAGTATATATAAATAATGAAAATAGTATTGAAAATACATTAAAATCAGATCAAATATCTATGGAATATTTAGAATCTGATAATAAAATTTCTATAGTTAATGCAATGCCTACAAGTGATGAAAAGGGTATGAAACAATTAGGTAAAAATGAATATTTTGATTTTACAGTTAATTCAAAAATAGTTGGTGATGTAAAAATTGAATATGAAATAGCTGCAAGAAAAGATAAAAATTCAACAATCCCTGATGATCAAATAAAATTGTATTTGGAACAAGAAAAAAGTGGAACATACGTTAAAGTTCATGAACCAAAAAATTATATAGCTTTAACAAAAGATTCTGAAATAGGAACTCCTGCTGGTTCAATGATATTACACAGAGTTGTAAAAGAAAAAGATAAATCAGAAGGTAATATTGAGAAACATTCTGATAACTATAGATTAAGAATATGGCTAGATGAAAATGCCTCTATTTCTGAAATTAGAAACTTTAGTGTTACTGTTGATGTTTATGGAAAAACTAAAAATAAATAATTAAGGGGAGAAATATATGAATAATACTGATTCAAAAAATATATTGCTATCAGTTATTGGTGTTGCTATATTGTTTGTAGCAATTGTTGGAATATCATATGCAATATTTGTATATGTAAAAAATGGAAATACTGCTAACACTATTTCTACAGGAAAAATATCAATGTTATATACAGAAAGTGATAATACAATATCAATAACTAATGCAATACCTACACCAGATAGTACTGGAAAAATTCAGAAAGATTACTTTGAATTTACCGCAGCTGCTAATATAAAAGGTAAGGCATCTATTGATTATGAAATTAGAGCAAGAAGAACAGATGGAGAAGATGCTAATAGATTAGCAGATAATGTTGTTAACTTATATATAGAAAAAAAAGAAGGATCTGAATATAAAGCAGTTATGGAACCTACCACATATTCTATAACATCAAGTTCAACTTTAAATAATATATATGTTAATAAAGATAGTATGCTATTATATAAAGGAACTATAGTTAGTAATGATGAAGTATATAAAGAAGAAAAATTCAGATTAAGAATGTGGGTTAATGAAAACTATAAAATGGATGATAAAGAAAAAATATTTAAGTTAAAAGTGGATATTTATTCTAATTTAAATAAATAAAGGAGCTTGTTTCCTTTTTTTTAATGCAAATTTATAAATTTCATGATATTATATATTTAAGATAGAATAATAGAGGTGAATATAGTGGATACAGTGTTGCAACAAATAAATGATCAAGAAAAGAAAACAAAATCAAAAACCAGAAAACTAAAAACTATCTATGATGTATATCATATTATTACAAAAATATTTTTATATTCTATATTAATGATTTTAATTCTTGTATCTATATGTTTCGTTATATATTTCGTTGATTTACAAAAAAATATAAAAAATGGTACTAATAAACAACCTCTTTTTGGAGCTTATATTATAATAAGTCCTAGTATGGTTCCAACAATTAATGTATATGATGCAATAATTATTAAGCGAACAGAAATGGAAGATTTAAAAGAAGGAGATATAGTTACCTTTATATCTAATGATCCACGATATAATGGTCTTACTATTACACATAGAATAACTGGAATTGAAAAATCTCAAAATGGTGAATATTTATTTAGAACAAAAGGTGATAATAATAATACAGAAGATTCATCTTTGGTAAGAGCTGATGATATATATGGAAAAGTTATTTTAAAAATTCCAAAATTAGGTTACTTGCAACATATATTAACAAATGCTTTTGGTTGGGTATTATTAATTGTAATACCATGTATTGGTGTAGTTATTTACGATATAATTAAAATCTTAAAATCAATTACTCGTCCTAGACTAAATTCAATAAAAAACAGAAATTTATATGATAATGATAATGATTATGATGAGAATATAGAAACAATTGGTGAGCAAACAACTGAAGAAAAAGATATTTTCATTAATAATTATCAACAGGAAATAATTGATAATGGTATAACTGAAAATAAGAATGATGATGACATTGATTATTTATAAAATTTTTATGGAGGCTAACTATGAATAAAAAAATGCTTTTATTTATTGTTTTAATTATATTATTTATTATTGTATTAATATTTTTAGTAAAAATAATTGGTAAAAATACAACTCCTATGGAAAATAAATTCAAAATTATAAAAGATAGTACAATAAATAAAGAGAATTTTTTTAATTTTGGTCCTATAAATGATGATGATATTGATAAGATACCAGAATTTACATTTTCAGTAGTTAGTGAAGAAAAAAATAAATCTAAATATAATGTTTTGATTGAAGATGTAGTTGATAATGATAAAGAATCACTTTTATTAAATAGAAAATACTTACATTATGAATTGAAATTAAACAATAAACTTATAAAAAAAGGAAAGCTTATCGATATAAAAAATAATATATTAGATACTAGGGTTATTAGTAATAATGAAGAAAATAAATATTCATTAAAAATATGGTTAAGTATTAATGCAACAGAAATAGATTGGGAAAATAAATATTATACTTATAATATTATTGTAGTGCCAGCTGTATAATATGAAAGTGGTGATTATATGAAAAATATAGTAATAGAATATTTTAATATATTATCTTATACAATAACAGGCTTAGTTTTTGGATTGGCAAGCTTTATATTATTAATAAATGTATTTCATTATAATAGTGTTAATGAAATATATGTAAAACAAGATAGTGATTATGAAATAAATGATAAATTAAAAGAAAAATTAACTGTAATAAATTCTAATATACAAAAAATACCATCCAGAGCTAATCCTAATTTTATAGATTACTCAAATATTCAAACAAAACTTAATATATGTGTTCAAAAAATAAATACAAAAGAATTAAATAATATTTTTAATAAAGACAAAATAACTATGAGTGATGTATATGATATACAACAATTTTATAAAATAAATATTTCAAATGAATGCTTAATTAAAGAATTAAATACGTTAATAACAGATGATAATTCTTCCCTTAATAACATTGCATCTTTTAAGACAATAAAACCATTTATTGAGGATAATATAAATAGTTTAAAAGATTCTTCGGATTATATTGAAAAGGTAATTAAAAGTAATAGTGATTATAGTTTTAGTAGCAATGTTGTTAAAGTCAGTATATTTAATGGGGTTCAAGATAGTTATTATGAATTAATAAAAGAATATAATAATGCTATTAATTTTATATATGATTTATCTAAATGGTATAATAGTGAAGTAATATAGGTGCAAGTAATTACAATAGTGGATATAATAAGATAGTATTATAGAAAGGAATGTATTTGTATATGAAAAAAATAATTAATTTTATATTATTAAGTTTTAGATATATATTATTTTTAGGTTCTTTTGCTATTACTTTTTTTATATTTGTAACAACTAATAAACAATCAAATAATAATATTAATAGTTCAATAGTTATATTTATTCCATATATGGTATTACTAATTTTATTTTTTATAAATATTATAGGTAGACAAAAAAAAGTAAATTCAAATATATTTTATAATTTAACTTGTTGTTTAGTATTTTTTACTAATATGATTGTAGGTTATAGAGCTATATATGATAAAAATATGATATTAAATAAAATAATGGGTTATGATATAAATATGATATATTTTAATAATTATGTAATATTTATGAAATTATTAATGTATGGTTTATGTATAGGAAATATATGTTTTATGGCAACTAAAAGAGAACAAAAAGAAATAATTTCAAATAAAAAAGAAATTGAAGTTTTATAGATTTCTTTTTTTGTTTGATATATAATTTAATTAGGTGGTTTTATGAGTACATTTAATTTTAAAAAAAAATATGGTCAAAATTTTTTAAATAATAGTGAAATAATAAAAAAAATAGTTGATATTTCAAATATTGATGATAATTCACTTATTATTGAAGTTGGTCCTGGTGGTGGTAGTTTAACTAAAGAACTTTCATTAAAATCAAAAAATGTACTTTGCTATGAAATAGATTATGAATTGAAAGATTATTTAAATGAAATATTTAAAAATAGTAATGTTGATATTATATATGATGATTTTTTAAATAGAAATATCGAAGAGGATATAAAAAATTATCAATATGACGATTTATATTTTGTAAGTAATGTACCATATTATATAACTACTCCTATATTAATAAAATTAATAGAATCAAATTTAAATTTTAAAAAAATAGTAATGATGGTTCAAGAAGAGGTAGGAGAAAGATTTTCTGCAACTATTAATACAAGAAATTATGGTTCTATTACGGTATTTTTAAATTATTATTTTGATATAAAAAAAGAATTTAAAGTTAATAGACGTGAATTTACTCCAATGCCTAATGTGGATAGTATTGTAATATCTTTTACAAGAAAAAATAATTTATTAAAATTGAAAAATAAAGAAATGTTTTTTAAATTAGTAAGGGACTCATTTAAATTTAAAAGAAAAAATATAAAAAATAATTTAAAAAATTATGATTTAGATATTGTTGAACAAATTTTGAAAGAAAATAATTTAGATTTATCATGTCGTGCTGAGCAGATTTCTATGGAAATATTTGTTAAAATTAGTAATGCCATATCAAAGTGATTCTAGTTTTAATAGAATAATTCTTTTTTTTTGTCATAAAATTAATAGGAGATGATTTTATGAGTTTTGAAATTGGCGATTTAGTAACTAGAAAATCATATAATAATGATATTTTATTTAGGATAATTGATATAAATGAAAATATTGCTATTTTAAAAGGTGTAGATTTAAGATTATATGCAGATAGTGTAATGGATGATTTAGTAAAGGAAGAAAAAGTATATAATGTAAATAAATCTGATAGGGAAATAATTAATGAAAATATTAGAAGTTTAGATCTTAATAGAGATGAGTATTTCTATTTGCCGGGAAAGATTTTACATATTGATACTGACATTCTTAAAGTAACAATTTGCAAACCCTTATAAAATAAGGAAAAACCAACTTTAAAATTTCTAAAAAATCTCAAAAAAAACAAAAAATAGGTAAAAAATTTAAAAAATTCTACACTTAAAAGAAGAGGGTGACATTTCTTAAGTAACTAAAATTGATATATTTTTAACTAACGAAACATAACAGGAATTGATATAACTTCAATTCCTTTTTTTCTATATTTATAGCTAATTTTAGATAAATAAAATTAAACAATTAAAAACCTATTTTTTTTAAAAAATAAAAGAAAGTAACACTAATTAAATTATAGAAATGCAAAATAGTTACTTTAAGAATGTCAGTATGGCTGATTTCTTATTGAACTATTTTAATATAAGGAAAATTTGAATAATTTTAATTCTATTATTTAGAGAGGAGGATATTATGGGAGAATTTAAGGTATTTAGAAATGGTGATTTTACTGTTATGAGTAATTATCATTTAAAAGATAAAAACTTATCATTAAAAGCAATAGGATTATTAAGTAAAATGCTAAGTTTACCAGATAATTGGGATTATTCTTTAGTTGGTCTTGTAGCAATATGTAAAGAAAGTAAAGATACAATTAGAACTACATTAAATGAATTAAAACATTATAATTATATAGAAATAGAAAAGCTAAGAACCAAAAAAGGAACATATAGATATAATTATCTTATTTTCGAAAATCCTCGTGATAAGGCATTAAAAATAGGAAATAAACCAGATACGGAAAATCCATACCTGGTTGAGCCAGATATGGAAAATTATACCCAATATAATATTAAAGAATATAATATTAATAATAAAAAGTATAAAATAGATAATATAGATAAAACCAAAGGTCCACATCATAAAGCATTAATCGATGAATTAATTAGATTAAATTATATAAAAGAAGATGATGAACAAATTATTTTTTATGATAGTTTGTTTGATAAGTATATAAATAATGGTAATTCATATACAGATATTTATTCTGCAATTCATTATATCGTTCCACGAGTAATAGATAGAAATTTTATTGATGATGATGGAAAAAATATTATGAACAAATTTGGATATTTTAAAGCAGCTATGGAATCTAATTTTAAAAAGCTTAATAGATACAAGGAAGAACTATCAGATGACGATAGTTCTTTTTGGGATAATTATGAAATTTCAGATATAGAAGGAAGGTGAGAAGATGCCAAAATGTGAAGTTATTGCTGTTGCTAATCAAAAAGGTGGTGTTGGTAAAACTACAACTACATTCAATTTAGGTGTTGCTTTAGCAAAAGAAGGTAAAAGAGTTCTACTTATTGATGCTGATCCACAAGCTGATTTAACAACTTATATGGGTTGGCATAATGCTGATAGTATTCCTAATACATTATCAACAATAATGAATAAAACAATAAATGATGAGGATTTTGATATACAAAAAGCAATTCTTAAACACGATGAAGGAGTTGATTTACTTCCGTCAAATTTGGAACTTGCTTCTACAGAAGTTAGTTTAGCAAATGCAATGTGTAGAGAGTATACATTAAAAAATTCTATTTCACAGATAAAGAAAAATTATGACTATATATTAATTGATTGTATGCCAAGTCTTGCAATGCTTACAGTAAATGCATTAGCTAGTAGTGATAAAGTTATTATACCTGTACAATCTGAGTTTTTAGCAGCAAAAGGTATGAGTCATTTAATGAGTACTATCTTAAAAGTTAGAAAAGTTATTAATCCAAATCTTAAAGTTGGAGGAATACTTTTAACAATGGTAGATGGTAGAACTAATTTATCAAAAGATATAAGTAAAGAATTAAAGGAAACCTATGGAACTGTTTTTAAATTATTCGATACTAAAATACCAAGAGCAGTAAAAGCTGCAGAATCATCTAGATTAGGTGAAAGTATTTTATCTTATGATAAAAGCAGTAAGGTTGCTCAAAGATATATTGACTTTGCAAAAGAGGTGATTAAATATGAACGAGAAGAAAAAACAAGAAATACCAATACCATTCAAATTAGATGATTTTTATACAACTCAAGAGCAAAGAGATGAAGAAGGTAAGGAAAAAGTTGAAGAAATAGACATTTCATTAATTGATAATTTTAAAGAACATCCATTTAAAGTAATAGAAGATAGTGATATGGAATCATTAAAGGAAAGTATTAAAACAAACGGATTATTATCTCCTGTAATTATAAGAAAAAAAGCTAATGGTAGATATGAAATGTTATCAGGACATAGAAGAAAGTTTGCTTGTGAAAATCTTGGAATGAGTAATATAAAGTGTATTATTAAGGATTTATCAGATGATGAAGCAACAATTTTTATGGTAGATAGCAATCTTCAAAGAGAAAAACTTTTACCATCAGAAAAAGCATTTGCTTATAAAATGAAATATGATGCCTTAATTCACAAAAGATCTAAATGCCAACTTAACACAAAGGTGTGCCAAGTTGGCACAGTAATTAGAAGTGATGAATTGTTATCTGAAGAACTTGGAGAAAGTGCAAGACAAATTCAAAGATATATGAGACTAACTCATTTAATTCCAGAATTATTGAAGTTAGTTGATAATTCAGAAATAAAAGATAAATCTATCCCTTCAATTGCTTTATCTCCAGCAGTAGAATTATCCTATTTAAAAGAATCTGAACAAACAATATTAAATAATTATATTAGTTGTAATTTAGTTACTCCTAGTCATTCACAAGCAATTGCTTTAAAAAATTTAAGTCAAAAAGGACTTTTATCAGATATAACATTAAATAATATTATGGATAAAGAAAAACCTAATCAGATACCTCAATTCAAAATAAAAGAGGAAAAATTATATAAAGTTATTCCTAAAAATTTAGCAAGAGATAAAATAGAAGATTTTGTCTTAAAAGCCTGTGAATATTATTCTAAAAAATTAAGACAGAAAGATAGAGAAGGGAGGTGATGCCTATGATATAGTTGTTAACCACTAATTTGCACATTTGCACTAGTTGAAAATGCTTATATAATGCAAATTAGAAAGGGTGATTATATGAAAAAAATTGTAATAATAGTAATATCTCTTATTTTAGTTATTGTTTCTACTATATCTGTAGTGATAATTAATAGCAATAAAGATTCAAAAAGTAACTTTAAGCAAACTGCAATGAAAGTTAAATCTAAAAAGAAAAATAGTAGTATTTCAAAAACCAAACCAGATGAAAAACCTGCTTCAAATGAAGAAAAAAATGATACTACAAATATAAAAAAATCAGATGATAATAACAAAAATATAGATAATAATAAACCAAAAGGATCTAATAGTAATACTAATGAAACTGAAAATAATAGTATTCAAAGTAAACAAACAGTTAAATCATCTGATATTCAAGGTACAAAAAATGTAACTTCACCACCAAATACTGCACCTGAAAGAAGTTTAACGGAATGGGAAAAACTTGGAATATCAGAATATGATTATTATAATACACCAAGTGATAATGAGGGTGAGTTAGTATTTAAGGGAGATATGAGTTTATGCCAAAATGAAATTAATAGATTGGTGAATAAGTATTATGACTCAGGACTTGATGGAGGTAATTATTATACTATTAATGGTAAATATACACATTCTTATTTAGGATGTGGAATAAAAATGTATATGAATGGACAAGCATATACATATAGTCAAATAAAATCAATGGGATTTAATTAAAAATATATAGAAGCACATATAGTGCTTTTTTTTATAGAAAAACGAAAGGATGATAAAATGAAGAAAATTAAAAATAAAATATTAAATATAATGTTAATAGTAATTACATTAGTTACATCTATTTCATCAATAGATGTAAAAGCATATACAACAAATGACACACTTATTTTAGATGAAAATTATAAATTTTGGGTTGCAATATATAATAGAGCAAACACTCATATGGTTGCAACACAGGAAACAATGATTAGGAGATCCTCTGATAATAGACCAGTTTATTGTATTCAACCTCATATTCAATTTTATGAAGGTCAAGTTACTGGTATAGTTGATAGTAATACAATGGTATCAATATCAGGATTAAGCTCTGAACAATTAGAAAGGATAAAATTAGTATCATATTATGGATATGGATATGGTAATCATACTGCTATAGAGTGGTATTATGCTACACAATTATTAATATGGCAAACAACAAATCCTGGATATGTTTATGCTATAGCTGATGGAGACCGTAGTTTAACACCATCATCAAGATATGATTCATATTATAATGAAATAAATTCATTAGTTAATAGTCATACTACAGCACCAAGTTTTGCTAGGCAAACATTTGAAATGAAGAATAATGAAACTCTAACTATTCCAGATACAAATAATGTATTAGGAAAATTCTATGAAGGATCAGAAAATGAATATTATAAAGCAGAAATAAGTGGTAACAATTTAGTTATTACAGCTAAAAAAGGATATACTGGTACTATTGAATTAAGAGTTAAACGTAATGATAACCCTCCTATGATATATGAGGGAGATAATCAATTATGTATGTCTGCAGGAGATCCAGTAATGATGATGACAAGATTAAATATTTTTATTACTACAGAATTTAAAGGATATAAAGTTTATGGAGATAAAGAAGATGGATATTATAGACCAGAAAAAAATGCTGAATTTGAAATTTATGATAATAAAACAAATCAATTAATAACTACTTTAACATCAAATGAGCAAGGATTAATTGAATATAATTTTAGAATAGGTGAATATCGAATCCATCAAACTAAAGGTAAAGAAGGATTTAAACTTGTTAAAGATTATATTTTAATTGTAGATGGTAGTAATTTAAAAGAGATAGTCTATTTTCAAAATAATGCCATAACAGGTAGTTTAGAATTTTCAAAGGAAGATTTATCTACAGGAAAACCACTTCCAAATACATTAGTAGAAATATATAATGCTGATACAGATGAATTAGTTTATTCTGGTAGAACAGGAAACGATGGAAAAATTGTAGTTAATAATTTAAAATATGGAAAATACTATATTTTAGAAAAAGAGGCACCAGAGGGATATACTTTAAATGAAGAAAAAATGTATTTTGAAATATTGGAAGATGGAAAAGTAGTAAAAGCTACAATGAAAGATGAAAAAATAAAAGGAACATTGGAATTTACAAAAGAGGATTTATCTACAGGTGAGCCACTTCCAAATACATTAGTAGAAATATATAATGCTGATACAGATGAATTAGTATATTCTGGTAGAACAGGAAATGATGGAAAAATAGTAATCAAAGATTTGGAATATGGAAAATACTATATTTTAGAGAAAGAAGCACCAGAAGGATATACTTTAAATGAAGAAAAAATGTATTTTGAAATATTAGAAGATGGAAAAGTAGTAAAAGCTACAATGAAAGATGAAAAAATAATTGAAGTTCCAGATACAGATAAGTCAGAAATTAAAACAACTATTATTGGTGGTTTTATATTAATATTAATTGGTGCAGATATAATTTTATATGCAAGAAAAAAAAGAAAAAAGTAAACCAAATATATTAATAATAGTTGGTTTTTTATTTCTATTTTCTGGGTTAAGTGTAATAGTATATAATTATATTTCAAATAAATTAATTATTAATAAAGAAAAAGATGCTATAGAAAGATACTATATTGATGACAAAGAAGCTGTTATTGATAATGGTTCTACTAATGACTTTAAAGATAATAATGAAGTTAAAAGCAATTCAAAATTAGAATATATTGCAATACTTAAAATACCTAAAATTGATTTAGTAAGAGGTCTCGTAGATCTAAAAAGTCATCTAAATAGTATAAATTATAATGTTGAGATTATAGATGGTTCTGATATGCCTGACAAAGAAAAAGGTAATATGATATTGGTAGCACATTCAGGAAATTCACGTATTTCATATTTTAGAAATTTAGATAAATTGAAAAGAAATGACAAAGTAACTCTTGATTATAATGGTATAACTTATAATTATAAAGTTGTTAATATATATGACATTGAAAAAACAGGTTCTGTTAATATTGTTAAAAATAATGATACTACAACATTAACACTTGTAACTTGCAGACATAACACTAATAAACAAATAATAATAATATGTGAATTAGAAAAATAGTTTAATTTGCACATTTTTAATTAATTATTTAAAAGTATAAAATGTAATTATGGAGGTGCAAAATGATAAGAAAGGATTTAGATGATATATCTGATTATGACTATGAAAATGTAATTACACCTTGTGAAGAAAAAATAAAAAAAGAGTTGCAAGATAAATTTTTAAATGAATATGTAGCTTTTAATATTTTTGTTTTCTATAATGGTGATGCTTTATGGGATGAACCATTTGAATTGCAAGTAAAAGATGCTATTGAAAGCTTATATCAATTTACAACTAATGATTGTAATTTTAAAAAGATAAAAGAAATATTAAAAAGCAAATATAAATTAAAAGTAGTATGTGAGTCACCATTTAATATTGAAGAAATGAAGAGCTAATCAGTTCTTTTTTTTATGAAAGGAGACAATTAGATGGATATTGAAAAGATAATTAAAGAAAGATTTAAAGTCTTTGAAAAAATAATTAAAGTTGGATATAACACAGATAAAAAAATAATTGAAATGAAAATAGAAGATTTAATTCAATTACCTAATTTTAGTAGAAGTGAATTAACTATTGCTATAGGAATTAGAGATTCACTTTCTAATAGAAAATTAGTTACATTTTTATGTGGTATTAATGACGAAAAACAATTGAAAAATTGATTCATAAAAATAAAAAAGAAAAGGAGAGTGATAGTATGTTGAATCAAGTTGTGTTAGTAGGAAGATTAACTGATGATCCAAAAGTTAAAAATACTGAAGATGGAAAGGAAGTAAGTAACATAACACTTGCTATTCCCAGAAGTTTTAAAAATTCAGAAGGAGAATATGATACAGACTTTATTGATATAACTTTATGGTCTGGAATTGCATCAAATACTGCTGAATATTGTAAGAAGGGTGATATTATTGGAGTAAAAGGAAGAATTCAATCTAGTTCTTTTGAGAACAAAGATGGTAATAAAGAATTTAGAGTAAATGTAATTGCAGAAAGGGTTACATTTCTATCATCTAAAAACAAAGATGAACCAGAAAGTGCTAGGTAATATTATGAATGAAGAAGGATATAGAAAAAAATTATGGGAAAAAGTTAATAAGGATTATGAAAAATTTAAGAAAGAACAGTTAAAAGACACTAAAGAAAATATATTTAATAATGCATATAAAATTGCAATGTTAAATGATTTTACAGAAATGTGTAATCCTTATTATAAATGTTTATCTTTGGATGAAGTAAAAACTTTATTAAAAGAAAAATCTCCTGCACAAACATTATATAAATTCTATTTAAAGACAGAATCTGGGAGTATTAATGATTTATACGAATCTATATGGTATAGATTAAGTGATTTAGTAGATAAAAATAAGCAATTAAATGATAAAAAAGCTAAACAGAAACTAGCAAGATAAATGAAATAAGGCTGAATAGATTTATCTATTCAGTTATTTAGCAAGCATTGGAAAGTTCCTCCCACGAGGCACTTCCCACGTAATATGGGGAAATTCCCCAATCCCCTAAATTTATAGAATGGAGGTAAAAAGATGACTAATCTATTATTCTTTTTACTAGGATTAATTATAGGCTTATTATCTGGAATAACTTTTATATGTTTACATTTTGTAAAATATGTTTCTAATAATGAGTTTATAAAATTACCTAGATTAAAAAATGAGAAGAAAAACAATTAAAAAAAATTTTTGGTTTAGTTATGAAGAAGACAAGCAATTAAAATACTTGTCTTCTATTTTAAATCTTAGTGAATCAAATACAATAAGAAAACTATTATATGAAACACAAATAAAAGAAAGTCCACCAAAGGAATTTTATGAAGCAATTGATAAGATAAATAAAATAGGTATAAATATCAATCAATTAACTAGAATTGCAAATGCAACTGGAAGTATTTACGAAGATAAGCTTAACCATCAATTCAATGAATTAGAAAAATTAAAAAATATTATATATGAAAGATACATATAAAGAAGAAAGATAGGTGATAGATAATAGCAGTAGTTAAAATATGGAAAGTAAAATCAAATTTAAAACAAGTTCTTGATTATGCCAAAGATGATGAAAAAACTAAAGTAACAGAATATACAGAATTAAGTAATTTAATGAATTATGTAAAAAATGGAGATAAGACAGAAAAATTATTATATATTTCTGGAATTAATTGTGATCCAAATAATGCTACAAAAGAAATGGTTGCTATCAAAAAGAAATTTATGAAAACTGATGGTATTTTAGCTTGGCATTCCTATCAATCTTTTTGTGAGGGTGAAGTTACCGCAGATGAAGCACATAAAATAGGTTTGCAGCTTGCTAACGAAATGTGGGGAGATAAGTTTCAAGTTGTAGTAACTACACACTTAAATACTAAACATATTCATAATCACTTTGTATTAAACTCTGTATCTTTTGTTGATGGCAAAAAGTACAATGCCGATAGAAATTCATATGCCGAGTTTAGAAGATTAAATGACCTTATTTGTATGGAACATAATAAGAGTTATTTACAAGAGAAAAAAAATAAATCTGGAATAAATTATGTTAATTATCAAAATAGAAATATTAAGTATTCAAATTATTATAAAAAAGCAAAAGAAGATTTGGATTTAGCTATTGCAGTATCAAACAGTTATAATGATTTTAAAAATACATTAAATAATTTAGGATATGAAATTACACTACGAGCTGGGAAACTTAGTATAAGAGGTAAGGATTATAAAAGAAATATACGAATAGAAAGATATTTTGGAGAAGACTATTCTATTGATAATATAAAAAAACAAATCAAAGGATTATATTTACCTGAAAAGAAATTATATTATAAAAATAGAAAGCCTATAAGTGTTCTATCTGTTATATCTAAACCTAAATATAATAGCTTTTATTCGATGTATATAAGATACTGTAATATATTAAATAACTATCCTAGCTTTATAAAAAAATATAACGTATCTTCTGTTATGAAAGAAGATATAAAAAAATTGGATAAGTTTAGCAAGCAAGCTATTATGTTAGTTAATAATAATATAGAAACAGAAGATAAATTTTTTGAATTTTTAAATAGTAAGGTTTATGAATTAAGTGATTTAAAACAGAAAAGAGAAGAATTATGGAGAAAATATAAAATGTGTAATGAAGATGAAAAATTAGAAATAAAAAAAGAAATTAATAATATTTCTAATAATATTAGTAAAGTAAATGAAGAAGTAAAAATGTGTGAAGATATAAGGTTAAGAAAAGAGGATATAAAAAAAGATCTTAAAATTATGAAAGAAAGGGAGATGATAATAGATGAACACATCTAGTGATGCAGCAGAACAAATTGTAAGAATGTCTTTAGAAGGATTCCAAGTAACAGCAAAAGTTGTAGGTAGTGGAGCAAAAGATGTAGCAGCTCTTTTAATTGCTATTATGAAAGATAAAAGAAAAACAGCTGGTAAAACAAATCTTACAAATATGTTAAAGTCTGGCAAAGAGTTGAAAGTATTTTCTGTAAGAAAAGATGAATTAAAAAAGTTTACTGAAGAAGCTAAAAGATATGGAGTATTATATAGTTTATTATTAAATAAGAAAGATAAATCCTCAGATAGTATAGTGGATATTATGGTTAGGTCAGAAGATGCTGCAAAAATTAATCGTATTGTAGAGAAATTTAAGTTATCCAGTTATGACGAAACTACTATTAGAAGTGAAATTGAAAAATCTATAAATGACCGAACTAGTAAAGATAGGGGAGTTAAAACTAAACCTATAGAAGAAAAACAAAAAGAAGAACAACAAACTGCACCTATTAGGAAAGAAGAACAATCATTAAACCCCCATTTGGCAAAGACCGAAAAAAACCCTCAGTCAAAGCCTTCCTCAAAAATGCTAAAGACTTCGGATCAGGGTACTAAATTGAAAGATAAACCTTCTGTAAAAGAAAAGCTAAATAAAGCTAAAGAAGAAGTTAAATATCGTGAATCAATTAAGGATAAATCAGAAGTATCTAAAATAGTTAACAAAAAGAAAAAAGAGAACAAGAGGACAAATAGATAATGAAGGATATTATAAAAATTCTAGAGCTAGATAAATATGAATTAGGAATAATAATTAATGCTTTAAATGAATTCAGAAATAAACTTATACAGGAGCAAAGAGAAACAGATGTAGTAGATGAAGTATTATTGAAAACTTTAGATGCCCCAGAAAAAAAAAGATATTTTCACAAAGACCGTTTCATAGATGATAGATGAAAAATAATTCTAATGTTCCTATATATTATTATGTTATTGGAATTATACCAGTAATATGGATTTCATTATTAATAGCACCATCAGTAAGTGGAGGATTACCTTCAGTAATTAAGGATTTTTCAAAGTATATGAATAATCCTTTTTCTATTGTTTGGTGTAATGATTCCATAAAGACTATTATTATTCTACTTATTATTTATATATTAGGAATTGGTATTTATATATCTACAAGAAAAAATTATAGAAAAGGAGAAGAACACGGTAGTGCAAAATGGGGTAATGCAAATAAAATTAATAAAAAGTATGAACAACAACCATTTTCAAATAATAAAATATTGACTCAAAATGTATGTATTGGATTTGATGGAAGAAAACATAGGAGAAATTTAAATACACTTGTAATAGGTGGAAGTGGTGCAGGAAAAACAAGATTTTTTGCAAAGCCAAATGTAATGCAAGCAAACACATCACTAATTGTTTTAGATCCTAAAGGAGAAATAGCAAGAGATGAAGGTCATTTACTTGAAAAAAAAGGATATGTAGTAAAAGTTTTAGATTTAATAAATATGGATAGGTCTCATTGCTATAACCCTTTTGTGTATCTTCAATCAGATAATGATGTACAGAAACTTGTAACAAATTTGTTTAAAGCAACAACTCCTAAAGGAAGTCAATCTAATGATCCATTTTGGGATACAGCAGCATCGATGCTTTTATTAGCATTGATTTTTTATTTATGGTATGAAGCACCTAAAGAAGAACAAAATTTTCCTATGGTTATGGAGATGTTAAGAGCTGGTGAAGTAAAAGAAGATGATGATGGTTATGTCAGCCCACTTGATATATTGTTTAATCAATTAGAAATAGAAAATCCTAACCATATAGCTCTCAAGTATTATAGAGATTATCATTCTGGTTCAGCTAAAACATTAAAATCGATTCAAATAACACTTGCTTCTAGATTAGAAAAATTTAATCTTGAAAGTTTAGCAAGTTTAACACAAACTGATGAATTGCAATTAGAAACAATAGGAGAGAGAAAGACAGCTTTATTTGCAATAATACCAGATAATGATACTTCATTTAATTTTTTAGTTAGTATGCTATATACTCAATTATTTCAGCAACTATTTTTTTTAGCAGACCATAAATACGGAGGTAGACTACCTGTACACGTACATTTCTTAATGGACGAATTTGCCAATGTTTCATTGCCAGATGATTTTGACAAAATATTATCTGTAATGAGGTCTCGAGAAGTATCAGTATCTATAATTTTACAAAATTTAGCTCAATTAAAAGCATTATTTGAAAAACAATGGGAGTCTATTGTTGGAAATTGTGATGAATTCTTATATTTAGGTGGAAATGAACAATCGACACATAAATATGTGAGTGAATTAATGGGTAAATCGACAATAGATATGAATACATATGGTAAAAGTACAGGCCATTCTGGGAATTATTCAACTAACTATCAATTAAATGGTAGAGAATTGATGACTCCAGATGAAGTAAGACTTTTGGATAATCAATACTCAATTTTGTTTATAAGAGGTGAGAGACCAGTAATAGATTTTAAATATGATGTATTAAAACATCCTAATGTTCTATTATCAGCAGATGGAAATGCTAAACCATATATACACGGAGATATTACTCATTCAATAGCTTCAGTAAATATAGATTTTTCTAATGTAACTAGATTACAAAATAATGATAATGAACAAGAAACAAATATACTTGATGAATATGATATTGTTTCATCTGAAGAAATTGATAAATATTTAAAGAAAGAAGGAATTATATGAAAGATAATTTAAAGAAATTTAAAAATGGATTAGGTAAAAAAGGAATTAAAAAATTTAAAATATTTGCTTTTGCAATTATATTATGTGTAATATTTGGAGGATCTACTGTAGTATTTGCAGCAGATGATCCATTATCAGTAGTAAATAATTTATCCAACTTTATTTTTGGATTAATTAGAGCTATAGGTATGATTATTTTAGGATTTTCAATTGTTCAAATTGGATTATCTATTAAAAGTCACGATCCATCTCAAAGAGCTAATGGATTTTTAACTTTAGCTGGTGGTGTTGTAATTACATTTGCAAAAGAAATATTAAATATAATTACAGGAGGATAAGACAATCCTCTTTTTATAATGGAGGTGATAATTAGTGAGTGATAATTGGGTTGTACAGAATCTGCAAAATGCACTTGAAACTTGGAATTCCAAACTTGCTGATATATGGAACTTAGTTACACAAACACCAGAGACATTTAAAGGTGGAGCAATATGGAAAGTTATTAATAATATTTATGGTGGAATGCAGTCAATAGGATTAGCATTACTTGTATTATTTTTTGTTGTTGGAGTTATAAAAACCTGTGGTTCTTTTGCAGAAACAAAAAAACCTGAACACGCATTCAAATTATTTATAAGATTTGCAATAGCAAAAATAGTTGTAACATATGGGATGGATTTGATGTTAGCACTATTTAAAATATCACAAGGAATGGTTTCTAAAGTGATGACGATTTCTAAAATTACTGGTTCTACTACTACCACATTACCAACAGAAATGATTAAGGCTATAGAAGATTGTGGTTTTTTTGAATCAATTCCCTTATGGGCAGTTACGTTAATTGGTGGTTTAGTTGTAACAGTTCTATCGTTTATTATGATAATGACTGTATATGGAAGATTTTTTAAATTATATTTATATACAGCTTTAGCACCAATACCACTTTCAACTTTTGCAGGAGAACCTACACAAAATATTGGAAAAAGCTTTTTAAAAAGTTATTCTGCAGTTTGTTTGGAAGGTGTAATTATAATTCTCTCGTGCATTATATTTTCATTATTTGCATCAACTCCACCTGTAGTAGATACAAGTGCAGCAGCAGTTACACAAGTATGGAAATATATAGGAGAATTAGTATTTAATATGTTGGTTCTTGTGGGAACAATAAAAATGTCTGATAGAGTTGTTAGAGAAATGATGGGTTTATGATTTTAATAAAAAAATTTAAATAGAAGGAAAGTGATAATATGAATCAAATTGATTATATAAAAAAAGAATATCCCATAGGCACAAGGATTAAATTAGTTTCTATGGAAGATAATTATCCAATCTCATCAAATACAAAGGGAACTGTAGACTTTATTGATGATGAAGGTCAAATACATATGAAATGGGATAATGGTAGTACATTAGCACTGATATATGGTGTTGATAAATTCGAAAAAATAAATGAAAAAAATAAAGATAGGGAGAGATGAAAAATGAGAAAACAATATGATGATTTTACACAATTAAAATTAAAAGATATGAGTAAAAGTATGAGTGATATGACTTATAAATATATAAATCCAGAAACACAAATGCCAACGAAAGTTCCACCAGGTCATTATGAAAAAATATTAGACCAAGTAACTGAAAAATATATGGCTGATATTACGTCAAGGCAATTTTTAACTATTATGTTTACCCAATTAAATAATTTAAAAAAGGAAGATGAAAAATATTTTAATCAAGCATTATTATGTATGGATTTAGGTTTGAATCCAAAAGATTTAAGAATTGATGAACAAATAGCTATTGAGTATACAAATGATTTTATCAGTGAGAAAAAAAACTTTGAAAAGAAAAAATTTCATTTTCTTAATGATGATATAGTAGAAACTTTTAAAGAAGCTAAAAATGATCCATCACTACAAGCACAGATAGTAAGAGAGTCAAATAAGTTTGAAGATATGGAAAATAGTATGTTTAGAAACAACGATACTCGTGATGAAAGGGATGAGAGATAAGTATATGTTAGAAATAGAAAAGTTCTTATTAGATAATAATTTAAATGATGAAAATTTTTATACAGTATATGAATTGCTAAAATTACATAAAGAAGTATATGATGATAGATTTATTATTATATATTTTCAAAAATGTAGAGATGGACTACTGCATAATGCTTATGAAGTTGGTGGTTATTTTGATATAAAAGATAAATGTTTGTATGAAACAGGGTATTTGTTATGTTTACTACTAGAAGAAAGTAAATTAATTAAACAATCTTCTTTTTCTAATCTTTATAGTAATTTAACAAAGGATATAGATAATTATATAAACAATTATGCACTTATAAATAAGGAAGTTTTAAAACCATTAGGCAGAGAAAATTATTATAAAAATGATTTGCCTTATATAAATAGTAATGAACGTAAAGTAAGAGAAAGTTTTATAAAAGGTGATGATAATATAATAAATTATTATCATTCTTGCTCACATTCTCTAATTGAATATTCAGATGAATATGAAACAAAGGATTTATTTATAGATTATTTAAATAATCCAGACAAAATAATCAATAAGTATGCAGAAATGATAATTAATAAAAATAAGGATTCATTAGGAGAAAGCTTATTAGTTTATGAGTATGAAATTAATTATTATAAAAAACTTATAAAAAATAAAAATAATGAATTTAGAGATATTTATTTAAATAAAAAAATATATAATTCTATAAAAGATATAGATGCCAAAACTATTAATATTACTATTAAATATGGAAATAGTGATTTAACATTTAATTATGATTATATCATCTTAAAAAGAGATTTATTAAATGATTGTAGAGGTAGCAGTGCTTGGGGTGTTTCTTATGATAAAGTATCAAATTTTATAAAAGAAAAAACAAATTCTCTTGATAGTAGAAAAACTGAAGAATTTCTTTTTTCACATATATCATCCATAACTTATGGAAGAAAATCACTGTATAAAAACGATAATATAAAAGAAAACCAAAGTAAAGAAAAAGGTGATAAGTAATGGAAGTGAAAATTAACAAGGAAATTAGAGATTATACCGAAAGTATTTATTTTGGATTATCCTTAAGACAGTTCATTTTTTCTTTATTAGCTTGTATTATGGCTATAATATTATATTTTATATTTAGACCATACTTTAATATAGAAACATTATCTTGGTTATGTATTCTTGGTGCTGCTCCTTTTGCAGTAATTGGATTTATAACATATAACGGTATGAATGCAGAGGAATTTATTTTGGCATATATTAAATCAGAGATTTTAACACCTAAGTATTTAGCATTTAAACCTACTAATTTTTATTATGAGTTACTAAAGAATAGAATAGGAGATGATAAGAAAGATGAGGACAATAAGGAATCTATTTAAACAAGATAAAGAAAAATTTATAAGACCAAATGGAGTACAAGATTGTATTCCAATTAAATCAATATATAAAGATGGAATATTTGAAGTAAGTAAAAATAAATATAGTAAGTGTTTTAGATTTACTGATATTAATTATGCTGTTGCTTCTAGACCAGATAAAGAATCTATGTTTTTAAAATATTCTGAATTATTAAATTCATTAGATCCAGGTGCAACTTCGAAAATTACTGTACTAAATAGAAGATTAAATAAAGTAGATTATGAACATAATATTATGATACCTAAAGCTAACGATTCATTAGATGAATATAGAGAGGAATATAATAAAATATTACTTGATAAAGCTTTAGGTTCTAACTCAATAATACAAGAAAAATTTTTAACTATATCAGTAAATAAAAAAAGTTATGAAGAAGCTAAGACTTATTTTTCTAGAATAAGTGCTGATATATCTAATCATTTTAATGCTCTAGGTTCAAGATGTATAGAATTAGATGCTACAGATAGATTAAGATTGGTACATAACTTTTATCGTACTGGAGAAGAAAATATATTCACTTGGGATATGATTGATAATATGAGAAAAGGTCATTCATTTAAAGATTATATTTCTCCAGATACATTTAGATTTGAAAAAGACTATTTTGAAATGGGAGATAAATTTGGTAGAGTCTTCTTTTTAAAAGATTATGCTTCATATATTAAAGATGATATGGTTGCAGAACTTACAGATTTAAATAGAAATTTAATGTTATCAATTGATATAATACCTATACCTATGGATGAAGCAATAAGAGAAGTTGAAAATAGAAGACTTGGGGTTGAAACTAATATTACAAACTGGCAAAGAAGACAAAATAATAACAATAACTTTAGTGCTGTTATACCTTATGATATGGAACAACAAAGAAAAGAATCTAAGGAGTTTTTAGATGATTTAACAACTAGAGATCAAAGAATGTTTGTATGTGTATTAACTATGGTATTAATAGCAGATTCTAAAGAACAATTAGAATTAGATACAGAAAGTTTATTAGCAACAGGTAGAAAACATTTATGTCAGTTAGCAATACTAAAGTATCAACAAAAAGATGGACTAAATACTTCAATGCCTTATGGTATACGAAAAATCAATGCATTAAGAACATTAACAACAGAATCACTTGCTGTATTTATGCCATTTAGAGTACAAGAAATTAATCACGAAAATGGTATTTACTATGGTGATAATGTAATTTCAAAAAATATGATATTAGCAGATAGAAGAGAATTATTAAATGGTAATTCTTTTATTTTGGGTGTATCAGGTTCAGGAAAATCCTTTTCAGCCAAAAATGAAATAGTTTCAATAGCTTTAAGAGATCCGAATGCTGATATTATAATAATAGATCCAGAAAGAGAATATCCTAAATTAGTAGAAGCACTAGGAGGAGAAGATATTCATATTTCTGCAACAAGTAATAATCATATAAATGCAATGGATATGAATGCCGATTATGGAGATGGAGCAAATCCAGTTATTTTAAAATCTGAATTTATTCTTTCTTTATGTGAACATTTAATGGGAAGCATTAACTTAGGTCCAAAAGAAAAATCAATTATAGATAGATGTACCTCCAAAGTTTATCGTGTATATCAACAAGGCAATTATCAGGGTGTACCGCCAACTTTACAAGATTTTAGAGAAGAATTATTAAAACAACCAGAAAGAGAAGCTAAACAAATAGCTTTAGCAATAGAGTTATTTACTAATGGTTCATTAAATACCTTTGCAAAAAATACAAATGTTGATACGAATAGTAGAATTATTTGTTATGATATTTTAGATTTAGGTAAGCAACTACTACCTATTGGAATGTTAGTTGTTTTAGATAGTATATTAAATAGAATTACTGCCAATAGAGCAAAAGGAAGAAATACCTATATTTTTATAGATGAAATATACTTATTGTTTCAACACGAATATTCAGCAAACTTTTTATTTACTTTATGGAAAAGAGTAAGAAAGTATGGTGCATATTGTACTGGAATAACACAAAATGTAGATGATTTATTACAATCACATACAGCTAGAACAATGTTAGCTAATTCAGAGTTTATAGTTATGTTAAATCAAGGTACAACTGATAGAACAGAATTAGCAAAGTTACTATCTATATCAGATACTCAAATGAGTTATATAACAGATGTAGGTGCTGGTAAGGGATTATTAAAAGTCGGTAGTTCACTTATTCCGTTTATTAATAAATTCCCATCAGATACTAAGCTTTATAAATTAATGACAACGAAACCAGGAGAAGATAAATAATAAAATCGTTTAATGAATGCATTTTTGCATTCATTTTTTTTGAAAGAAGGTGAAAAATGTCTGATATTAAAACTAAAGATAGAAAACCAAAAAGTATTAAAACAATAAATAGAGCAGGAGAGCTTACTAAAAAAATAAAAGATCCTGTTTCTTATTTAAATAGTAAAGTAGATGAAACATCGAATAGTAATTCAAACATATCAGATTATGGTAGTGATAAAATTAAAAATTATTCAAATAAAACAAAAGATGTAGCATTATATACAACTAATAAGGTAAATAACTATATAAGACAGAAAGTTAAAAATCATATTAAGAAAAAACATATAAATTCAAAAACAATAAAAAATGCCAATAAAACAATTAAAACTTCTGAAAAAGTAGTAAAAGAAACTGCTAAAGTAAGTAAACGAATTGTAGAGCAAGGTAGAAAACTAGCTATAGAAGGAGCAAAGAAAACAATACAAGGTATTAAAGTCATAACTAAAGTTACAGTTTCTGCTATAAAAACAATTATAGCAGGAATGAAATCATTAATAGGTATGTTAGCAGCAGGTGGTACTGCAGCTGTTATTGCAATTATAATAATTTGTTTTATAGGATTAATTGCCACTTCTATATATGGCATTTTTCTTTCAAGTGAGAAAACATCGAAAGATGGAATTACTATGAAAGATGTAGTTGCAGAATGCAATCAAGAGTTTAGTGATAAATTAGAATTAATTCAAAATCAAACACCTCACGAAGCTTATGTTTTAGAAGGTAATATGGCATCTTGGAAAGATATATTAACTATATATGCTATAAAACAATCTAATGGAGTTAATGAACAGGAAGTTATTACAATAGATGATAATAAAAAGGCAATTATTAAGAAAATATTCTGGGATATGAATGAAATAACATATGAAGTAAAAACAGAAAATGTTGAAAATTCTAGAACCAATACATTAGAACCACCTACTATAGAAGAAAAAGAAGTTTTACACATATATATTAATAGTAAAACTGCTGATGATATGAAAGTATTATATAATTTTAATCAGGCTCAATTACTACAATATAATGAATTATCTAATAGTAAATTTGCTAATTTATGGAATGGAGTAATATATGGTTCAATTGATTCTGGAAAATATGCAACTTGGAGACAACGAGATCCAAAATGGGCTAGTATAAGAATGGGTAATTCTTCTGGAACTATAGGTAGTATTGGTTGTTTAGTAACATCAATTGCAATATTAATAGAAAAATCAGGTGTTAATAATAAGATTAATCCATTTAATCCAGGTACTTTTGTTGAAGCTTTAAATAAAAATGGTGGCTTTGATTCAAATGGTAATCTTCAGTATGGAGCAATTACTAAAGTTGTACCAAGATTTAAATATATTGATAAAGTATACTTAAATAATAAATCAAGAGATGAAAAATTAGCATTAATAAAACAATATTTAGATTCAGGCTATTATATTACAGCAGAAGTTCTTGGAGATACTCCAGGAAGTCAACATTGGGTTGCAGTTACTAAAGTTGAAAGTAATAGTATATTTATGATAGACCCTTCATCAGAACAGACGAATATGTGGAATGCATATAACTATGTTAATACATCACAATTTAATTATTTTATGGCAAGTTAGTCCTATTGTACTAACTTATATTTTTATGTATAGTAATAGGAAATTATCAAAAATAAACAAATCTTATATTATTTAATTTAATATTGACTTTATTCGACATATTTGTTATATTCAAAGTGTCAGTTGAGTAGTATAGAAGTACAACTGATGCAGTAGACATTCGCTGGTATAGGGATGTCTTTTATACTGTTGTAAAAAATAATGTAATATGGTATTATTGAGTTGGTAATTGGAAGAGTATTGCATATATAAATTATAATCAAATAGATTATTTCTATTTGATTATAATTTATATATAGAGATATATTTTTCTCTTTTTTTTTGCTATTATATAGCATATTAAAAAAGGGGGACGTAAAGTATGATTTTATCATACTTAAAATTATATGAATAAAATGAATAATATTAGTAATTTGGAAACAATTGATAATATAAAATTAAAACCTGAAACATTTGATAAATACTATAATAAAATTGTGATTATATGCAATGATTTACCTTATAATTTTAGAAAAAAATTAAGATATTTAAGAGAATGTTCTGGTAAGACAAGAGAAAAGTTAGAAGAAAATTCTCATATTAGTGTTCAAACAATTAAGGAAATCGAAACGAACAATAGTAGAGGATATTCGTTAGAAACAATCATTGCTTTATGTATTGGTATGCACTTGCCGCCAGAATTTAGTTTTGAATTATTAAATAGTGCTGGTTTCACTATAGAGAATAATAGCACCGAAAAAAATTGTATTTATTGTTTCATTTTAAGAAATATGTATAATTGTGATATTGATGAAATAAATGCTTTTTTATTAGCAAACAATATTCAACCAGTATCAATAGATAAGTAAATGGTACATTGGACATACTGTCATTACCTTTTTTTTTATGAGAAATTATTCATAGAAATGGAGGTGTTATATGATATGAATATTTCACATTTACTATTATAAATTCAATAATTTTCGCATTTTAGTTTGAGAGAGGGAATTTTTATGAGTGTTAATTATTCATTAATTATATCTATTATTTGTACATTAATCACTTGTATTATAGCAGTTTTAACATATAAAAATGGTATAAGTAATAAAAATAATGAAGAAATAAAGGATAGAGTAAAAAGAGATACAACAATATCAACAAAATTAGATATGGTCATTACTGGAAATACAGAGTTAAAAAATGATATTAAAAATATTGATGATAAGTTTGATTCTATGAGTGAGCGTGTCGCAAGATGTGAAGAAAATACTAATTATGCACACGAAAGAATTGATAAAATTGAAAACAAATTTAAGTAGAGGTGATTTTATGAGTTATAAACTATATAAAAAGAAGTCTTTTTTAAAAAATGATATTGTTCAAAGAATGATAATAACGTTTATTGAAGGATTTTTAACAAGTATAATAGTTAGATTAAATTCTACTGCTAGTTATGATGTTACATTAATAAAGAGTATATTTTTTGGTGCTATTGCAAGTGGAATTAGTGCAGTATTAAATTTAATTTTAAAGCTTATTAATGGATGGAAAAATAAATGATTAAAGGTCAAAAATCTGTCAGAAATGGTATAGAAGATTTTTTATGCCCTTTTACTGATATGTATATTTCTCAAGGTAGTAATGGAAGTCTTTCACATAAAGGAACAATGGCAAATGATGTTAGAGGAAGAGTAGCTGGAATCAGGTATGCATATTATGCACCTTGTACTTGTAAATGTTTAAAAACATATGCTTCAACAGGACAGGTTATGTGGCAAAGTATAAATAAAGTTAGATTTGCTAATGGTAGAATTGATTATGCTACTTTTATGACTTGTCACGATGATACAATGAATGCTCGTGTTGGACAAATTGTTGCACAAGGTGAACAATTAGGAAATATGGGTACAAAAGGAAATGCAACAGGTGTGCATTGTCATATTGAAATTTCTCAAAGTTCGGATCCTAGTTGGAAGAAAAATATATATGGAATATACTGCTTTAATAATGAATATGATACCGATAGTTGCTATTTTGTTGATAATACAAATATTATTAAAGGAAATGGTGGAAATTGGCGCACTACTACACAAATAAAAATAGAAGAGCAATCAGCACAAAATATAGCTGATCAAATATTATACGTAGGAAGTAAGGTAAAATTTGATGGAATTTTTAAAGTTGATATCATAAAGCGCAATACTAATTATTTTGGTTGTATACAATTAACAGGTGTTCCATATGATATCTATTATAAAGAACAAGCAAAAGATTATCATTGGTTACCAGCTGATGATTTTACAGAAGTTGATAAAAATGGAAGTACACTTGGACAAGATGATATTTTTCAGGGAGGAATATCTTATGTATTAAATAAAAACATATATGAGGTACAGCAAATAGATATAAAAACAAATTCTGCAAAATTAATAATGAATGGTCACGAAGTATGGGTATTTAGTTCATTTTTATATGAAATATAATATTATGTAAATTTATAATGAGTAATATGTGAAGAAAGACTAAAATTTTAGTCTTTTTTTATTATCAATGGTACTTCTAATGTACTTTTCCTAATAAATATATATAACTTTTTTATAATTTTTTGTAATTTTATTATTGAAAATAATACTACATCAATGGTACGTTCTGAATACTTTTAATCCTTTTTCAAATATGAGAAATTGTATTTAGAAAGTGAGGTGTTATATGTGGGCTAATAAATAATAATTTCGAGTAAATAGAATATTAAAAAAATAAAAACTATATAGAAAGAAGGGAAAAATATGAAGGAATATGATTATATAATTGATGCTTTTACAAAAGAAGGCGAAAATACAAATTTAGAAGTAAATAATTTAACAGCAGGATGTATTACATCTAAAAATAATACATTTGAATTGGATAGTAATGGAAATCTTGTAGTTCAAAGTATAAGTGCTAAGAACCAAAAAATTGAATCTCAAATTTTGAGAGATTTTGTTTATCCAGTTGGTTCTATCTATATATCAGTTAATGAGACAAATCCAAGTTCATTATTTGGAGGAGAATGGGAACAAATCAAAGATAAATTTTTATTATCTTGTAGTGATAATTTCAAGAATGGAGAAATAGGAGGAGAAGCAACTCATACATTAACACAAGAGGAAATGCCTGCACATAGTCATAGTGCCAGTACAAATACTACAGGTAATCATAGACACACCTATACAGGTTGGTGGACTACTAATGGTGCAGGTTCTGAAAAATATGCTTGTGTAGCAAGAGGAGATTCTGGAGATTCACCTGAATATGGTACGTTTGCTGCTGCTGGTGATCATAGTCATACAGTAACTGTTAATAATACTGGTGGAAATAAAGCTCATAATAATATGCCACCATATCTTGCAGTTTATATGTGGAAACGTGTAAGTTAAGGAGGTTTTTATGAAAGAAATAGAATTAATAGAAAAAAGAAAACCACGTGAAAAACACTTTTTACAAGAAGACGGAACAATAGTTGCTAAAGTATATAGTGATGATGTTCATTATTTAAAAGATGGAAAATATGAAGAGATTGATAATTCATTAATTAATGATAATGGCCTAATATATAATAAATGTAATGATTATAAAGCTGAATTTAAAGATGATTTTAGAGATTCACTAATGAAAATTTCTAAGGATAATTATTATATTGATTTCAAAATTAAGCAGCTTAATACTGATAATTTTATAGAAGGAAAAAGAAAATTATCAAAGATGAATAATAATATTACATATAATGATATTACAGATAATATATCTATAGAATACCAAACACTATCAAATAAAGTAAAAGAAACTATTATTTTAAGAAATAAACCTTGTTCTGTATTAACATTTGAATTGAATACTAATTTAAATATAATAAAAAGAAATGAAGAAATAATTGCACAGTCTTCTACTGGTCAAACACTATTTACAATTGAAAAACCTTATATGATTGACTTTAATAATGTAAGGTGTGATAATGCTTATTATTTGATTGATAGTTTTGAAGGTGGTTATTTATTAAAATTGATTCTTGATGATGAATGGATGAATTCTAGTGAAAGAGTATTCCCTATATATATAGATCCGACAATTACAAATGAGAATCAAAATGCAAATTTATATGATACCTATATTTATCCAGGTGATACAGGTTCAAATAATGGTACTAAAGATATTTTAAAAGTTGGAGCAGAAAAGGTTAATGGTAATTCTAGAATTAATAGAGCATTAATAAAATTTGATTTACCAGAAATTGGTACAGGAAGTGAAATAATTTATGCTGATTTAACTTTGATTCCTTACATTTCTACAAGTAATAATAAAAATCCAAAAACTTACTATATTACAGTTCATCGTATTACACAAGATTGGGATGAATCAACTGCAGATTGGAATCAAATGAACGATAAATATGATAAAAGAGTTGAAGCAATCACAGATTTTGAAAGAAGTTATGTTGAAGGTTCATCTATTGTATATAGAATACTTGGTTTTGGTATTACTGAGTTAGTAAAAAGATGGTATAAAGATACTAAAAATTATGGTATAATGCTTAAATCTACAAAAGAAAATTATATTGATGACGATTTTCCTGCATTTTATTCAAAAAATAATACTGTTGCAGGTAATAGCAATCCTAAACCAATTTTTTCAGTAACATATAGAAACCAAAATGGTTTGGAAGATTATTTAAATTATAACTCACAGAATTTTGAAATAGGTTCAACATATGTTAATACATATAATGGTAATTTAGTAGGAGTATTTAATATAGGTAATACAGTATGTAGTCAATTACCTGCAGAAGTGTCTTTAATATATAATACAAATGATGTTATACTAAAAAAGTCAACTTTTTTTGGTGAAGGTTTTAAATTAAATTTAGAACAAACTATTAAACAAACTAATATTAATAATATAGATTATTTAGAATATGAAGATGAGGATGGTACTATACATTATTTTTATAAAAAAAGTTATCAATATCCATGGCAAGATATACCTGATAATTTATATTGTGATGAAGATGGATTAGGTCTAGAAATTGAAATACAAGATAACCAATATATAATGACTGATAAATCACATAATCAAAAAATATTTTCAAAAATTGGAAATGAATATCATTTAACTAAAATTTGTGACAATATTAATAATGAAATTAATATACAATTAGATTCTAATAATAGAATAATTAAAGTAATAGATTCTAATAATAAAGAAATATCATTAGTGTATAATGATTCTACTATAATTATAGAAAGTCCTAGTGAAAGTATAGTATTGGATATTTTTGAAAATTCAATAAATCAAATACAAACTTTTAAAGGCAATATGATGTTTAAATACAATAATAAATTAATTTCTTCTATCGTTGATATTAATGGATTAAAAATGGAATATGAGTATTACGAAAATAGTCCATATAAAATAAAGAAAGTAATTCAATACGGTCTAAATAATACTTTAGGAAGATATAATATATTTGAATATGGTAATGGAGCAACAACAATTGTTGATAATAATGATAGAAAGCAAACTCTACTATTTAACGAAAGTGGAAATTTACTTTCTATAAATACATTAGGTGATGATAATGATATTAGTAAAGCTTACTCATTAACTAATGAGTATGGTATGGGATATAATGGAATGGACCAAAATAAAATTATTTCAAACACTATTCCTATGAAATATGTAAAAAATTACTTAAAAAATACAAGTTTTGAAAATGATGAAGATTATTTTGAATATGATGGAAATGACCCAAATAATTTAGTAAAATCTTTTTCTGAAGAATCAACAAATTTAGGAAATCGTTCATTAAAAGTTTCTACAACAGATATTAATCAATCAGTATATCAGTTAATATCAGTTCCAAAAGGAAATTACTATACTTTTAGTTGTTATTTAAAAAATGATATTCCTGTTATAATTTCATTAGGTTATACAAAAGATGATGGAACAAATGTATATGAAAGTCAAATAGCAGATGTTTCTGAAGAGTTTGGAAGAAATGATGTTACAATTTATTATGATGAAAATGCTACAACAGATTTAAAAATAAAATTAGAACTTTCATTAGCAGGTGTTGCTTATATTGATGACATTCAATTGGAGGAAGGTAAAGTAGCTAACTCTTATAATATAATAGAAAATTCTGACTTTTCTGATGGCTTTAAGGATTGGGAATTTAAAGTAGTTAATATTGATGATTCTACTGAAGTATCAGATATATCTAAATTTTTTGAAATTATAAAATTAAATAATAGTCAAAATACTGCATTAAAAATAAATATGGATCCTAATTATACTACAAGATTTGGTAAAGAATATCCAATTAAAGGTAAAGAAAATGAACTTTTTACATTATCATTCTGGTATAAAAATGAAGGAGTGGAACCTTGCTTACCTCATGCAGGCAACACTATGAGTTTATATTTTTATCCAACTGACGGATGTATTCCAGAACTTCAATTAAATGCTGATTCTGATAAGTGGCAGTTTTTCTCATATAGAGGTAGAGCGCTTGCAGATTTCACATCTATTTACCTAGATTTTTTTCAATACATTAATGCTAATACTTTTTATATAACTAATATATCATTCTATAAAAATGTAACAAGTGGTGAGTATGAATATGATAAAGATGGAAATCTTGTATCTATAAAAAGTGAGTCTGATATTGAAAGTGTATTTAAATTTGATGATAAAAATCAATTACTTTCTGCAACTACTCCGATTGGAAGAAAATTTAGATTTGAATATGATAACGAAATTTCTACTCGATTATTAAATGCTTTATCTTATGATGGAATATCTAATACAATAGACTATGATGAAAAAGGAAATCCAATAAGGACAAATATTTATCGTAGTAAGTATAAGGAAATAGAAAATGGAAAGTATAGAATAAGGTGCAAGGGTACAAAAAAATTTATAAAAGCAAAATATAGGGAAATAGTAGTCGAAGAAAATGCTTGTAGTAATACTGTTTGGAATATAAAAAAAATAGATGAAGGTTTCAAATTCATTCATTCTATAATACCAGATTTTTCATTAGCATATAAAAATAATGTTATTGTTATAACAGATGATGATTCTTCTAACGTATTTACACTTGAACAAAATGAAAATGGAAGTTATCATATAAAAACATCTACAGAATATTTAAAAGCTGATAATGATGGTATTAGTATATGTCCACTTGAAAAAGATAATCCAGCATTTGAATTTTATTTTGAAACTATAATAGATGAGTTTTTTGAAAATGATGCAGAATATGATATAAATAATAATTTTGTTAACAAACTTACTAAATCAGGATTAGATACAGTTTCATATGATATTGATCCTTTAACTGGCTTGATAAAATCCATTACTGATAATAATGGAAATACAGTAGTATATAATTATAATGATAAAAAACAATTATTATCTATTACAAGAGGTAATAGAACAATTGAATATAGCTACAATGATAATAATCTTTTATCTAAAGTATCACAAAATAATCTTGATTATAAATATACATATGATGATTTTTTTAATGTATTATCAGTTAAAATTGGTAATAATAGTAATAATTATATTAGTAATAATTATGATTATAATACTGGTAATTTAATTAAAACAATATTTGGTAATAATCAAGAAATCACATATGAATATGATATATTTGACCGTTTAGTGTCAGTCGATTTTGGTGATGATTTATTTCAATATAATTATGATAATAATGGTAATATAGCAAAAATAATTTCTAATGACCATATGCTAAAAAATGAATTTGATATTGCAAATAGATTAACTAACTATATATATGATGATTTTAAGATAAATTATACTTATGATAATGATAATAATCTTATATATCAAAAATATAAGTTAAATAAAAACAATAATTATATACAAAATACTATTGGTGATAATGACTGCATTAGTAAAATATCATTTGATAATAATGAGATAAATTATGAGTATGATAGTTTAAATAGAGTATCTTCAATTTTATTACCTAATAATTGCGTTACAAAATTTACATATGCTTCAAATGGAAAAAGGACTACTGATTTAATAAAGAGCATAGAAAATAATGGTAATATATTTAACTATAAATATGATGAATTAGAAAATTTATCAGAAATACATAATAATAATAGTATAACTAATAAATACTATTATGATGATTTAAATCAGTTAATAAAAGAAGAAAATTATAATTTAAATCAAAGCATAGAATATCTATATGATGATTCAGGAAATATTTTGTCTAAAACAACTAGAAGTTTAATTGACAATTCTATAATTAAAACAGATTCATATCAATATAATGATTTAAGTTGGAGAGATTTGTTAACTCAATATAATGACATTAATATAGCATATGATGAAATTGGTAATCCTATTGCTATTGGTAATGATATTAATCTTACTTGGACTTCAGGAAGAAATTTAAAAACTTATTCAAATATTTCAAAGAATTTACATATTGATTATAAATATAATTACGAAGGAATAAGAACTACTAAAATTGTTAATGATACTAAAATAGATTATTTTCTTGAAGATAATCAAATTATATATGAAAATAGAGGTAATGATTTGATATATTATTTATATGATTCATCAGAGTTGCTTGGTTTAAAATATAATAATTGTTATTATTATTATGTCAAAAATATGCAAGATGATATAATTGGAATATTAAATAGTGCAGGTGAGCAGATTGTTTCATATGAATATGATAGTTGGGGAAAATTGTTGAGTATAAAAGATGAAAATGGTAAAGATATTACTGATAATAATAATATTGGATATATAAATCCTTTTAGATATAGAAGCTATTATTATGATACAGAAACGGGATTATATTATCTTAACTCTAGGTATTATAATCCAGAATGGGCAAGATTTATTAGTCCAGATATGCTAATATGTTCAAATCAAGATGTATTATCTTTCAATCTATTTACTTATGTTAGTAATAATCCAATAATGTATTCAGATCCAACAGGACAAGGATTTTTATCTAATTTTATAAAAAAAGTAAAACAAAAAGTGAAGAAGGCTAAGAAAGCAATAACAAAGTTTGTTAATGACGTAGTAAAGTTTGTTCAAGATACAGTATCTTCAATATTTAGCTATAATGCTAATTATAAAAAAGTGAATAAAAAGTCAAATTATGGTTTGAGTTCGGTAGGAGTCGAACATGAAAATGCAACTGAATATAATGTCCCGGTAATAGGAAAAAGTGACAGTTTTATTAAATATTCATCCACTGCAGTGGAGAAAAAATTAGAATTTAATGCTCCATATACTAATTCAAAGTTTGAGTATGGTAGATTTGGATTTAGTGGTTCTGCTGGATTTAAGATCCAAAAAACTACATATAGTGCTATAGGTGGTTTTGATGGAAAAAATTTATATGTAGGTTTTGAATCTAGTGTTTCAGTCGATGATATCAGTTCCATTAATAATGATTATAAATTTACTGTTAATGCATTACCAGTAGTGGCTATTATTATTATGGCTGTATTTCACATACCATTTCCAGCTAAAAGTACAGGTGTTGCACGTGCACTTGCCTTTTCACAATAACTTTATTTGTCAAAAAAGAGAGAAAAGATTATTATTTTTCTCTTTTTTATATTATAATATTTTTATAAAGGAAGGTGGTAATAATGGTAAAGGAGAAAAAAATATTTTCAAAAACCGTAGAATTAAATATGTCGGAATATGTAAAAATGTTTAAAGCTATTCCTGATTTTTATTGGTCAGTACTTAAAAAAAGTTGTATAAATTTAATGGTGGTACTTTCTTTAATAGAATTATATTATAAAATGGATTTATTAAATTCTATTATATTTGATAGTGTAACTATATTACTAATTTCTATAATATATAAAATAAAAATAGATTGGTTGGCAAAAAAAATATATACACAACTACAAAATAAAAATAAAACAAAATATTCTATTATAAATGATTTTTATAAAACTTATTTGATAGTTAAAGATGGTGTTAATCAATCAAAATATATGTATTCTGATATGGATAAAATAATTGAAACTAATACAAATATATATTTATGTTTTGGTAAATATATATATTTTGTATGTAAAGAAAAATGCACTAAAGATAATATTAATTTTATAAGGAATATTAATCCAAATATTTATTACAATAAAGAAGGTAAAAATAATTCTAAAATGTTATCTATAAAACAGCAAAATTTTATTAGTAAATTATTATTAGTAATATTTATTGCTACTATTTTTAGTATATATGGTGCACTTATTACAATAGGTCTTTCAGCGCAAAATATTCCAAATCATTTAGT
>CANRQD010000002.1 GCA_947632685.1 uncultured Bacilli bacterium
TCTATGCTAGATTGAGTGCTATTTCTTTATACATAGAATCATTATAGAGACTATTAATAAAATGATAATTAGTATTAGAAATGAGATTAATAAATCTTTTTTCTTCATAATATCAAGCCTCCTTTCTAAAAGAAAGTTGGCAAGCACTCAACAATTAAGTTTCCCTATAAAAATTATATCAAACGTTTGTTCTTGATACAATATATTTTATAAGAAATTAAGACAATTTAGAAAACACAATTGCATATTGACAGCCAAATGTATCCGCCATAGGATAAATATGTATAAAAATATAATAAAATAAATAAATTAAAGAGAAATATAATATGATATAATAAATTAAAATGTAGGAAAATTTTATATGGCAAACTTGATAAAATAAAAAAAGAAATACCTAAGTTTAGCTAGTTAGGCATTATTCATAAATATTTAGTTTAGTACCGACTTAAACAGTTGGTACTATTTTTATTAGTATGATTAAAATCACAATAATATAGTATTTCTAAAATAAACTACTAATCTCTTTCTTTAAAAGATTTTATAATTTCACCAGTTTTTGCATTAATATAAAAATCATATTCATAACCATCATATTTAAAACCTATTTCATAAACATCTGTACCATATTTATAATCTAATTCATTATCTAAATCATAAATATTATCTTTATTAATATTTAAACTTTCTAATGCTATTTGTAATGCTTCATCACTTGATATATTACTATTACTATCTTTATTATCTAAATTATTATTTTCTGAAACAGAAGAATTATGATTTTCATTACGTTCTTCTAAATATTCACTCTTTGTATAAAAAACAGCACATAATACCAATAATATAACAATAACTATTGATAAAATAATAATAACTATATGATTTTTTTTCATTAATAAAACCTCTTTCCTATTTCTATTCATATTATATAATATAAAGTTTAAAAAATAAATATATTATTTACACATTTCAATAAATGTAGAAAACAATATGTTACTATAAAAATCATAATCAAGCATTCTTTCTGGATGCCATTGTACTCCTATTTGAAACTTATGATTTGAGTTCTCTACTACCTCTATTAAATTATCTTCACTTACACCTACAATTGAAAATATTTTAGATATTTTTGGTGTTTCATTATGATGACTATTTACGTGTATTACTGAATTTTTTATTATATGTTTTAACCTAGACTCTTTTAAATATACTTTATGAGCATACCCTTCCCTTTGATAATGATTATTAATTTTTTTTAAATGCTCATTTGAATCATATAAAGCCATCGATTGCATACCTTGACAAATACCTAATAAAGGTAAATTATTATCAAGGGCATACTTTATTAAATAATCATCAAGTTCTCCTTTTTTATCACCACCTGTTATTAATATTCCACTACATTTATAAATATCATCTATATTTTTATAATCAATTAATATTGGGTTACCTCCATATTTTTTTATAGCCTTTATATAGAAATTATTTTCAATGTCAGTATTTTCTTCTCTTTTTAAAACACAAATATTTTTCATAATAAATAAAAAAGAATAGATTTCTCTATCCTAATTTTCCTTTAACCCCTTTCAAACCTTTTAATCCACCATTTGTAAATCCTTTTAAGATATTAGTATCGAATGTATAAGTTTTACTAAGTCTTCTTTTATAATCTTTTATTCCTATATTTATCATATCATCTAATAAATCACTATAATTAACACCTAATGGTTCCCATAAATAGTAAGCTAAACTTCCAGGAATAGAGTTTATTTCATTAATATATACTTTTTTTGCCTTTTCATCTATTAAGAAATCTATTCTACATGTTCCAGCTGAACCTATTGCTTTAAATGCTTTAGTAGCAATCTCTTCTATTTCTTTTTTCTGTTTATCTGGTATTTCTGCAGGTACTTTACGATTAGCTGATGCCATACCTTTAGATCCACCTTTTACAGGATATTTAACCCCACCTTTTAATTTTCCTTTATTACCTTGAATATATTTTTCATCATAAGTTAGAAATTTATTTCCAGATATTACTTCTTCAATTACACTTAATTTTTGATGTTCATAATTTCCAACTACACTAATATTAACTTCTTTTAAATCAGTAACTACTTCTTCTACTAAAATCTTATTATCATATGAAATAGCATTATCTATAGCATCTGTTAATTCTTTATCATTTTCAGCTACTTTTATTCCTATACTACTACCAGTAGTTGCAGGTTTAACAATAACTGGATATTTTAATTTTTTAATTTCTTTAATTACAGCTTCACTATCATTTTTATAATCACAATCGTAAAACCATGTATATTTTGTCATTGGTAATTTTTCTTTTTCAAATATATCTTTCATAAATACTTTATCTTGCCCTGCAACTGATGCATATATATTACCACCTACAAATGGCATACCAATTGCTTGCAAATAACCTTGTATAACTCCATCTTCTCCATTAGTACCATGCATAATTGGGAAGGCAATATCGATATCAGTTATTATATTTTTTGGGAATTTTTTATTTTGAAGCACAAAAGACCCATCTTTTGCATATAAAATAACATTTTTACCATATTTTTTTATTAAGTTCATATCAGAATATATTTCAATATCTTTAAGCATATTTCCAGTATACCATTCTCTATCTTTAGTTATATAGATAGGGATAATTTCATATTTTTCTTGATCTAATTTATTTATAGCTTGTATAGCAGAAATAATACTAACTTCATGTTCTACTGTTTCTCCACCATAAATAACACCTACTTTAATTTTCATTTAAACATCTCCTATTCATTATATGTATCAGGTAAATCATTTTCAAATAATGCATATACATCTTTTTTACCTGTTAATGTATTTATAAATGTGTAAGCATCTCTTACATCATTATATACTATTATATGTTTTTTATCGAAACCACTTTCAATTAAACCGTCATAAATTGGTTTTGTATGCTTTTCTCCAATTAAGACAGCATAATCTGCAACTTTAGCAATTTGACGACCGAACTCCTTATTATATTCATCTTCTTTTTCAGCAAGTTCAATCATACCAGGTGTTACAACTACTTTAACACCAGGCATCATTCCAAGTACAATAGTTGCATTCTCTGCTCCAACTGGATTAGAATTATAAGCATCATCTATCATATAAAAGTTACCTAATTTTTTAAGCTCTAATCTATGCTCAACAGCTTTTACAGATTTAACTGCCTGTTGTAAATCTTTAATAGAAATACCAAATTCATAGCCTAAAGCTAATGCTGATAAAATATTATATACATTATGATTTCCTAATAATTTAGTTTGAAATTCATAAGCTTTATTTTCATTTTTAAATTTAACCTTAAAAGTAGTTCCCTTACTACTACATTTTATATCAGTAGCACGTACATCAACGTCTTTGTTATTTATACCTATCCAAATAGTTTTTACAGTATTCTTAAGTTTATAACTAACTTGTTTAGGATCATCACCATTAAGTATACCAATACCATCTGAAGGAAGAGATTCTATAAGTTCAAATTTACCAGTTTGTATATTTTCTTCACTACCAAATGACTCTAAATGTGCAGTACCAATAGTTGTTAAAATACCATATTTAGGATGAACTAAATTACAAAGTCCTTTTATTTCACCTTTTACGTAAGCACCCATTTCTGCTATAAAGATATCAGTAAACTTATCCATATTATTATTTACTGTCATAATAAGTCCATTATATGTATTTAAATTTCTAGGTGTAGGTAGAGCATTATATTTAATATTTAAAATATCTGCTAAAATATTTTTACTACTAGTTTTACCATAACTACCTGTAATACCAATTATTTTTAAATTAGGCATACTCTTTAACTTAGATTGAGCTTTATGTTTATAGTAATGATATACTCCTCTTTCATATGGATGATTAATTATATTAGCAAGAAAAACTATAAATTCATTTAAATATACCATAAAAGATAAAATAGTTATCATTAACCATAACATTTTAATATTTTTATAATATAAAACACCGATAATTACAGGAATTAAATATAAAATAGTTGTTGTAATTATAAGTCTTTTAACTCTTTTAGTTACCACAAGTGGTTTTTTAGTTTGCTCAGTTTTAGCTTTAGCAGATAGTTTATAACTTTCATAGGCATAACAAGCTACTAAAGCAATTAAAAATCCTATTAACCCATCTTTTGATTTACAAAATACTAGTAAAGATACTAATGAAAGAAATATTGCTAGTATTATTATATTAAGAAAGCTTTTGGAATTTTTAAATACCCATTTTAAATATCTGTTATTTTCATTATATAAATTTTGTTGTAACATATGTAGAGATTTTTTTGATTTTATAAATGTTGTAACTGTTATTACTAATAATAAAATTAAATACATAATCATATTAATTACCTCCTTCTAAAAATGTATTAATTATATTTATTACTTGATATAGATTTTCCAAATAGGCATAATGACTACCTGGTAAAACTACTAACCCTGCATCAGGCATAATTTTTTCTAAATCTTTTGCTTCTTCTACTGGCTCTTCTGTATCATTATCACCCCAAATTAATAAAGTAGGTTTGGCTATTTTTTTAGCATATTCTGATAAATCTTCATTAACTGTATTAACAAGTATTTGTCTCATTATAGGACTAGCAGCTTTATAATCTCTTGATCCTATATATTTTTTCATTTTTTCTCCAATATTATCCATTCCTGGAAGTTGTTTCATTTTTTTCAAAATTCTAGTTTTTAATGGTAATTCTTGCTGTTTTCTAATACATGGACTACCAAACAAAATCAGTTTTTCTATTTTATTATCAGCACTATATCTAATAGCAACTCTTCCTCCAAAAGAATGTCCCATAATTATTGGGCACTTTATCTTTAATTTTTTTATTATCTCTTCTAGCATTTCTTTATACTCATCTATGGTCCAAGCTGTTTTTGGTTCTTCACTTTTACCAAAACCAGGAAAATCTATAATCGTAATTTTATATTTATTACTTAAATTATCTCCAAGTGGTTTCATCATTTCAATATTTTGACCCCACCCATGAAGTAATATAATATCTTTTCCTTCACCATATTGTATGTAATTGATATCAATATCTTTAATTTTAATTTTCATGAAATCACCAACTAAAGTATATCATAATAAAATTTTAAATAATATAATTATAATTATAATATACATTAATTTACACTAAAATAACTTATACTTTATTATCTTTATTATTTATTTTTTCTATAATATTATCAATATGCTCTCCATAAGAAATAGACTCATCATATATAAATTTTAATTCTGGTGTATGTCTTATTTCAATTCTTTCACTTAATTTTCCTCTTATGAAATGACTAGCTCCCTTTAAGGCTTCAATTGTCTTTTCTTTTCTTGCTTCATCTAAAACTGTAAAATATACTTTAGCATAACTCAAATCACTAGTAATATCCACTCCTGTTATTGTTACAAAAGATATATCTTCATCTTTTATCTCCCTCATCAATATATTACTAATTTCTTCCATAAATGTATGATTTAATCTCTCTATTTTAATATTTGCCATATAACATCCTTCCTTTATAACAAGTATATCAAAAATATATTTAAAAATAAATAAAATTGATGTATAATAGCAACAAATGGAGGTTCATTATGGAAACAAATAAAGAATTTAAAGAAAATGTAAAAAATAATGAAAAAAGAAAAAAATTTTTCATAGATAAATATAGAACTGATTTAAAACATTTAGATATTGTTTGTGATGATGCTACTATTGAAAAATTACTATTAGAGGCTATAGAATCATTTAATGACATACCAATTACATTTTCGTCATATGGACTAAATTACTTAAAAGATAAATTAAAAACTTCAGAATCTAAATATACTCCTAATAGTATATTTTCTGAAAATGAAATGGTAATATTAGAAAATTATCTAGAAAAAGATATAAATGGTAATTATTTAACCACAGAAGAAATTGCTAAAAAACTAAGTATAAATGTATTTGATGTAACACAAGCAGTATATAAATTACAAAATAAATTAAACTATCATAAAATTAAGAATATTTTTGGTGATTTTGAAACTAAAATTATAGAAAGAAAGAGAAATATCAGAAAACAAGAAAAGCAAAATAATACTAAAAAAATAAAAGATATATCTGATAATGATATAGAAATTATAGGATTATTTACAGGACAAATAAATGATATTTGTTTGGATATTGAAGAAATTGCCAATTTAAAAAACACTACTCCTAAAAAAATGCAAGAACAAATTATTAATATTTATGAACTATTAGAGGATAAAAAAAATTATGATAAATTACTTTTAAAATATCCGACTATTACTCAAATGTTAAGAATAAAAGGAACTGGATTAGGATTAAGTTTTACAAATAAATTTAAGACAAATAGTTCTTCCAATAAAAAAACATTACATACTAACAATATTAGTAATAACGTTAAAATACTAAAATATTTTTATCAACAACAACCTAATGGTACTTATTTATCTCCACAAGAAATTGCAAATTTATTAAATTATAATAATGTTAATGGTATATATTCAATAAAAAATAAAATTTTAAAAATGATAGATACTGATAACAAATATAAAGCTCAAATCTTAAAAGAATATCCTGAATTAGATAGTGATATGGAAATAAGAAATAATACTCATATTGTAAGACAAAGGAAAATTTCTAATGAAAAAATCAAAAAAGGTGCACAAATACTAAAATATTTTTATCAACCAAAACCAGATGGTACTTATTTATCTCCACAAGAAATTGCAGATTTATTAAATTGTAATAATATTAAAAGTATATATTCAATAAAAAGTGAAATTTTAAAAAAGATAGATACTAATAACGAATATAAGGTTCAAATCTTAAAAGAATATCCTGAATTAGATAGTGATATGGAAATAAGAAATAATACTCATATTGTAAGACAAAGGAAAATTTCTAATGAAAAAATCAAAAAAGATGCACAGATACTAAAATATTTTTATCAACCAAAGTTTGATGGCACTTATTTATCTTCAAATGAAATTGCCAAATTATTAAACTATACGAAAACTAATGGTATATATTCAGTTAAAAATAGCATCTTAAAAAAAATAGATACTGATGACGAATATAAAGCTCAAATTTTAAAAGAATATCCTGAGTTAGATAATGATATGGAAATAAGAAATAATACTCACATTGTAAAACAAAAGAAAATTTCTAATGAAAAAATCAAAAAAGATACACAAATATTAAAATATTTTTATCAGCCAAAACCAGATGGTACTTATTTATCTCTACAAGAAATTGCCAAATTATTAAACTATACGAAAACTAACGGTATATATTCAGTTAAAAATAGAATCTTAAAAAAATTAAATACTAATGACGAATATAAAGCTCAAATTTTACAAGAGTATCCTGAATTAAATAATGATATGGAAATAAGAAATAATACTCATATTGTAAAATCAAAAAAAAGTTCTAATGAAAAAATCAAAAAAGATGCACAATTACTTAAATATTTTTATCAACCAAAGCCAGATGGTACTTATTTTTCTACACATGAAATTGCAGATTTATTAAATTATAATAATATTAATAGTATATATTCAATGAAAAATAGAATCTTAAAAAGAATAAATGCTAATAATAAATATAAAAATCAAATTCTACAAGAGTATCCTGAATTAGATAATGATATAGAAATAAGAAATAATACTCATATTGTAAAACAAAAGAAAATTTCTAATGAAAAAATCAAAAAAGATGCACAATTACTTAAATATTTTTATCAACAACAACCTGATGGTACTTATTTTTCTACACAAAAAATTGCAGATTTAATAAATATAAGCACTCATAATATATATACAATAAAAAAGAAAATCTTACAAAAAATAAATAATGATAATGAATATAAAGTTCAAATTTTACAAGAATACCCTGAATTAGATAATGATATGGAAATAAGAAATAATACTCATATTGTAAAATCAAAGAAAATTTCTAATAAAAAAATCAAAAAAGATGCACAATTACTAAAATACCTTTATCAACCTAATCCAGATGGTTCATATTTATCTACACATGAAATTGCAGATTTATTAAATTATAGTAATAATATTAATAATATATATACAGTGAAAAATAGAATCTTAAAAAAATTAAATACTAATAACGAATATAAAACTCAAATCTTAAAAGAATATCCTGAATTAAATAATGATATGGAAATAAAAAATAATACTCCACAAAATAAAATTTCTAATGAAAAAATCAAAAAAGATGTACAATTACTAAAATATCTTTATCAACCAAAGCCAGATGGTTCATATTTATCCATACAAGAAATTGCAAATTTATTAAATTTAACCGTAAATCATATATCTAAAACTAAAACCAAACTTTCAAAAGATTTAATTAATAATCAGGAATATAAAGTTCAAATTTTAAAAGAGTATCCTGAGTTAGATAATGATATGGAAATAAGAAATAATACTCATATTGTAAGACCAAAGAAAATTTCTAATAAAAGAATTAAAAAAAATGTACAAATTCTTAAATACCTTTATAAACCAAGGCCAGATGGTTCATATTTATCTCTACAAGAAATTGCAGATTTATTAAATTATAAAAATATTAGTACTATATATATAATGAAAAATAAAATTTTAAAAAAATTAAATACTAATGACGAATATAAAAATCAAGTTTTAAAAGAATATCCTGAATTAGATAGTGATATGGAAATAAAAAATAATATCCATATTGTACAACAACGAAAAATAATAAAAGATGTACAATTACTTAAATATTTTTATCAACAAAAATCAGATGGTACTTATTTTTCTACACAAGAAATTGCAAATTTATTAAATTATAATAATATTAATAGTATATATTCAATGAAAAATAAAATTTTAAAAAAATTAAATACTAATGACGAATATAAAAATCAAATTTTAAGAGAGTATCCTGAATTAGATAATGATATGAAAATAAGAAATAATACTCATATTGTAAAATCAAAGAAAATTTCTAATGAAAAAATCAAAAAAGATGCACAATTACTTAAATATTTTTATCAACAACAACCTGATGGTACTTATTTTTCTACACATGAAATTGCAGATTTAATAAATATAAGCACTCATAATATATATACAATAAAAAATAAAATCTTACAAAAAATAAATACTGATAATGAATATAAAGCTCAAATTTTACAAGAATACCCTGAATTAGATAATGATATTGAAATAAGAAATAATACTCATATTGTAAAACCAAAGAAAATTTCTAATGAAAAAATCAAAAAAGATGTACAATTACTAAAATATCTTTATCAACCAAAGCCAGATGGTTCATATTTATCTCTACAAGAAATTGCAAATTTATTAAATTTAACCTTAAATCATATATCTAAAACTAAAACCAAACTTTCAAAAGATTTAATTAATAATCAGGAATATAAAGCTCAAATTTTAAAAGAGTATCCTGAGTTAGATAATGATATGGAAATAAGAAATAATACTCACATTGTAAAACAAAAGAAAATTTCTAATAAAGGAATTAAAAAAGATGTGCAAATTCTTAAATACCTTTATCAATCAAAGCCAGATGGTTCATATTTATCTCTACAAGAAATTACAGATTTATTAAATTATAAAAATATTAATACTATATATATAATAAAAAATAAACTTTTAAAAAAATTAAATACTGATGACGAATATAAAAATCAAATTTTAAAAGAGTATCCTGAATTAGATAATGATATGGAAATAAGAAATAATATCCATATTGTACAACAAAGAAAAATAATAAAAGATGTACAATTACTAAAATATCTTTATCAACCAAAGCCAGATGGTTCATATTTATCTCTACAAGAAATTGCAGACTTATTAAATTATAATAATATTCGTAGTATGTATACAATAAAAAGTGAAATTTTAAAAATGCTAGATGCTGATATCCAATATAAAGCTCAAATTTTAAAAGAATATCCTGAGTTAGATAATGATATGGAAATAAGAAATAATACTCAGATTGCAAGACAAAACAAAATTTCTAATGAAAAAATCAAAAAGGATGCAAAAACTCTTAAATATTTTTATCAACCAAAATCTGATGGTACTTACTATTCAATAAAAGAAATAGCAGAAATATTAAACATTAAATCTACTAGTTTATATTCAGTTAAAAGCCATATTTTTATTAAATTAAATCAAGATCAAAACTATAAAAATAAAATATTAGAAGAATACCCTAATTTATATGATGATATTGAAATACAAAAAAATATTCCTACTATTATTCCACAAGAAAAAATTAATAGAGATGTAGAAATTCTTAAATATATTTATAAACCAAAATCTGATGGTACCTATTTCTCTATGGAAGATATTTCTAAATTAATAGATATAAATATATCTTATTTATACACCTCTAGAAACCGTATTTTAGAAAAATTAAATAATAGTTCTAATTATAAAGAGCAAATACTAGATGCATATCCTGAACTAGTGGATGATATTGAAAAGAAAAATAATAATCCAATTACAAAACAAAAGAAAATTTCTAATGAAAAAATTAACAAAGATGTACAATTACTTAAATATTTTTATCAACCAAACCCAGATGGTACTTATTTATCTACACAAGAAATTGGAAAATTATTAAATATAACTTCAAAAACAGCATCTCAAAATAAGTATTACATATTACAAAAATTAAATGATAGACAAAAATATAAAAAATTGATATTAGCTGAATATCCTGAATTATATAATGACATTGAAAAGAAAAATAATAAAGTTGTATTTACAGAAAAAGAAAAAGAATTTGCTGATTTACTATATACTGATAATACAAAAATTATAGAACCAAAAGAAAATTATTGTAAAAAATTAAATATAAATTCTGCAACTTTTGAGATATTAAGAAATGGTGTAATGACTAAATTAGTTAAAAATAAAAATTTAAGAAAAACATATCCGAACTATGAAGTAGAAAATGAAATTATAGAAGACTATAATAATAATAAAAGTATTATATTATCTGAGCAAGAACTTTTAAATATAAAGCATAATTCAAGAAAATATGATATTCCAAATAACAATAAATATATTGATAATGATAGTAATAATAATTTAATGAAAGGAATTAGATTATTAGAAGAATCAAATTATGGTGACTATATTTCTCTATGTACTTATGAACAAAAGGCTATGATTGCATTAAAATTTGCATTCTTTAATAATACTTCATATTCAACAAAATATATTTGCAATAAATTTAATGTAAATAGTGATGAACTTTCTATACTTATGAAAGAATGTTTAGAAATAAAAAATAAACAAAAAATAAAGGTTAAATAATTTTAGCCTTTATTTTTATTTATAAGAATAAATTGTTATCTTTTAATCTCTACTAATTCATAAACTTCAATGATATCTTTTTCTTTATAATCTTGACAATTTTCTAAAGTAATTCCACAATCCATATCTTTTTTTACTTCTTTTACTTGATCTTTTTCATGTTGTAAGGTTTTTATTTTACCATTATATATAACAGTTCCATCACGAATGATTCTAGCATTAGCATTATTTTTAATATTTCCTGTTAAAACATGACATCCAGCAATTAGACCTACTTTAGAAAATTTAAATATTTGTCTTATTTCCAAAGTACCAATTACTTTTTCTTCATATTCTGGATCAAGCATACCTTTCATTGCTGCTTCCATATCTTCTACTACTTTATAAATAATATCATAATTTCTAATTTCTATTCCATATTCTTTGGCAATATCGGCTGTTTTAGAATTAGCACGTACATTAAATCCTATAATTATTGCATTAGAAGCTGAAGCTAGAACTACATCACTTTCAGTAATAGCGCCTACACTACTTCTAATTACATTTATTTTGACTCCTTCAACATCAATCTTTTCTAGAGAACTTTTTACAGCTTCACTACTACCATTTACATCAGCCTTAATAATAACATTTATCTCTTTTATTCCTTCTTTGATTTGACCAAATAAATCTTCTAATGTCATACCACTTTTATTAGTAACTTCATCTCTTGCCCTAATAGCTCTTTCTTCTGCAATTGACTTAGCCTGTTTTTCTGTTTCAAATGCCATAAATCTATCTCCTGCAGATGGAACATCTGAAATACCTGTAATTTCTACTGGTGTAGATGGAAGAGCCTCTACTAAATTTTTTCCCAAATCATTTTTTAAAGTTCTTACCTTTCCATAGCTTGTACCAACTACAATAGGATCTCCTAATCTTAAAGTACCATTTTGAATTAATAATGATACAACAGAACCTATTTGTTTATCTTTACGTGATTCTATAACTGTACCACTTGCATAACGATTTGGATTAGCCTTCAACTCTTGCATATCAGCAACTAACAAAATATTTGATAATAGTTCATCAATACCTAAACCTGATTTGGCTGATATTTTACAAACAATTGTATCTCCACCCCACTCTTCAGGCGTTAGACCATTTTCTACTAATTCAGTCATTATCTTATCAGGATTAGCACCTTCTTTATCAATTTTATTAATTGCAACTATAATAGGTACATTTGCTGCTTTAGCATGATCAATAGCTTCTTTAGTTTGAGGCATTACACCATCATCAGCAGCTACTATAATAATAACTACATCTGTAACACTAGCACCACGTGCTCTCATTTCTGTAAAAGCTTCATGACCAGGCGTATCAATAAAAGTAATTTTTCTACCCTCACATTCTACAGAATATGCTCCGATTGCTTGTGTAATTCCACCAGCTTCTGAGCTTACAACATTAGTCTTTCTAATTGTATCGAGTAAAGTTGTTTTTCCATGATCTACATGTCCCATAATTGTAACAACCGGTGGTCTTGGTACTAAATCTTCTTCCTTATCTTCTAGCTCAAGATTTTCAAAATTTGAAATATCACTAGTTTCTTCTCTTTTTAAAATTTTATTGTAATCACTAACTAAAACTTCACATGTTTCAAAATCTATACTTTGATTTAAATTAGCCATAATACCTAAGGACATAACTTTTTTTACTACTTCTGCACCACTTACATCTAATAAATTAGCAATATCAGCAATAGTCATTCCTTCTTTATATAAAATAACATTATCAGCTTTAATTGCCTCATTACTTTGAAGTTTTTCACGATGTTTATAAATCTTTTTTCTTTCCTTAATAAAATTATTTTTAGCTTCTTGTTTTTTTACTACCTTAGTTTTTACTTTTTCAAATCGTTCTTGATTATCTAAATCAATATTAGCTTCTTCGGCAAGTGCTTCTGCTTTTTCACTTACCTCTTCATCATATAATTCATCTTCATTATCATTACCAGTTATATAATCTTCTTGATCTTGTATTTCATTATCAAGTAGTATTATATCATCCTCTGATAACATAGATTCTTCATTTTCATAACTAATACCTATTTTATCACATAAAGCCTTAACATCACTTATATCCATATTAACATCTTGTGCATAATCAATTAAACTCATCATGCTAATCACCTCACTTTTCTATTATTTCCTTAATTTCCTCATAAATAGAATCATCTATTTTACATTCTAATCTTTTTTCTAATATTTTACTTTTTTTAGCTTTTTCTAATACAGAAATATCTTTTTTTATATACGCACCTCTACCATTAGCTTTTCCAGTCAAATCTACAATAACCTTTGCATCAGGCGTTCTAACAATTCTAAGAAGTTCTACTTTAGGTAAAGTTTCTTTAGTAACAACACATGTTCTTAAAGGAATTTTCTTAACCTTCATTATATACCCTCCTTATATTTACTAACATCAATATTATGCTTCTTCTCTAAAATTTATTCCTTCATTTCTTGCTTGTTCATAATTTTTAATATCAATACGATAATGAGTTAATTTACTAGCAAGTCTTGCATTTTGACCTTTCTTACCAATTGCAAGTGAAAAATTATCATCATCCGCAATAACCATAGCTTCTTGTTTTTTAGGATCAGTTATAGCAACTTTTAAATTTTTAGCAGGTGATAATGCATTTTCTATAAATACAGCTGGATCTTTATCATATCTAACTACATCTATTTTTTCTCCATGTAACTCTTCAATAATACGAGCTATACGAGTACCTTTTTCTCCAATACATGCACCAATTGGATCAATATTTGGATTTTCTGAATATACAGCAATTTTACTTCTATTACCAGCATCTCTTGCAACACTATAAAGTAATATAGAACCATCAGATAATTCTGGAATTTCAAGTTCAAATAAACGTTTTACAAAACCATAGTGAACTCTTGAAAGTAAAATAAGTAAATTTTTACCATTATTATCAACTTTTGTAACATAGACTTTTATCTGACTACCCATTTCTATTTTTTCACCTGGAATAATATCTTTTTTAGGTAAAATACCATTAGTACGTCCTAAATCAATAAAATAATTATCTGTATCTTCAAGAGCTACGGTACCAATAAGTAATTCATCTTGTTTATCTCCATATTCTTCCATAATACTATTTCTTTCAGCTTCACGCATTTTTTGAATAATAACTTGTTTAGCAGTCGAAGCAGCAACACGCCCAAAATCTTTTGGAGTAACTTCAGTATCAATTGTATCTCCAATATTTAATGATTTATCTTCACGTCTAGCATCTTTTAATTTAATTTCAATATCAGGATTAAATAATTCTGGTAAAATTTCATTTCCTTCTTCATCTAATTCAACTTTATCTGGATAATCTTCTGGCTTATCATCATCAACTATTGTTAAATATGAATATACCTTAATATCACCTGTATCACGATTAATTAATACTTTTACATTTGTTTTCGAATTAAAATTCTTTTTATAAGCAGAAGTTAATGCAAGTTCCATAGCTTCAAATACTATTTCTTTATCTATTCCTTTTTCTTTAACAATATTATCAACTGCTTTTAAGAATTCTTTACTATTCATTAATACTCTCTCCTTTTTCCTCTGAATAAATATCTAATTCATCATAATTATGCTCAATTAAATCTGTTTTATCCATAATCTCATTTATAATTCTGGATGCATCTGTTATTCTATTTAAATCAATAATAGTATCACTATCTAATACAATATTAAATACATTTTTACCTTCTACTTTAGAAATAAAAGCATCACTAACAAACATATTTAAATCACTTATTTTAGAGTCAACTAAAGACTTAACTACATCCTTCATATAACACCTCCTACATATTTAAAGGAGTGGAAACAATTCCACTCCTCCTTTCTTTAATAGATTATACCACAATTTAAATAAATTTCAAATAATTATTTAATATTTTACATAAAGTATATATTTTAAGAGTAAATTATGTTATTATTTAATAGGTGATTATATGAAAAATAAAAATTTATTAAAAAATATTATAAAACTATGTATATGTTTTTTCTTATTCTTTTATAGAACAATCTTTATTATTCCTATTATAAAGATTTTTAATATCAATACCAAAAAAATGAATACTGAAACAGAAATTATTCTATCTCTTATAGGTAATATTATATTTGGAATTGTTATATTTTTAATATATAGAAAAGAACTTATCAAGGAATGGAAAATATTTAAAAACAATTTCTCTGATAATATAGATACTAGTATAAAATATTGGTTATTAGGATTAGCTGGTATGGTAATATCCAATCTTATTATAAACTTTGTCCTAAATGGAGGACAAGCAATTAATGAACAAGGAGTTCAAAAAATGATAGATAATTCCCCCTTAATTATGTTAATTACTGCTGGAATTATTGGTCCTATAAATGAAGAATTAGTATTTAGAAAAAGTTTTAAAAATGTATTTAAAAATAAATGGTTATTTATATTAATATCAGGTATCGTATTTGGATATTTACATGTATCTAGTGCTGATAGCCTAACTCAATTTTTATATATAATTCCTTATTCTTCATTAGGTATAGCTTTTGCTACTACATATTATAAAACTGATACAGTATTTTCATCAATTTTTTCACATATGCTACATAATACTATTTTAACTATATTATCAATGTCAATATAAAAGAAGTATTATTCAATACCTCTTTTTATTTTTGTATCATATATAACTAAGAATATAGATATAACTGCTTCTATGATAACTGATATAAAATATATCTTCCAAAATAAATCAGTAACTATCATATTAAGTATAAATAACATATATATTATGTGATTAATTATCATAGAAAAAATATAACTAAAATAAATTAAAATACCTTCTTTTTTAATTTCCATATTAGAAATTATATAATAATATATCGCAGAATTTACAAATAAACTAACAAAGTAACTAATAGATGAAGAACCTATTTCTATAAAATTCAACTGTTTACCTGTTAAATCCTCTATTAATATTATAAAGGCTATAATAATTAATGTCGAAATAATAATTGATTTAAAACTATATTTAAATCCTAATTTTTTAGTTATATAATTACTAATAAATATAATAAATGGTAGTACAAATACAGAAAACGTTATACTGCAACCAAAAATATTAAAATTATAATCATTTAAAGTAGTAGCTAGAATTGATATAGTTGCAAGTAAAAATGTAAATAGAAAAAATTCATTATCTATTTCTTTATTAATATTTTTACTTTTTTTAGATTTCTTTCTCTTAACAGATTTATCTTCCTTTTTCATATACTATACCTCCCTATCCTATTTATATTTATAATACCATATTTTATAAAAAAGTAAAATAATTTTAAAATATATGTTACAATATAATTGGTGAAGAATATGTCTAGTCGTGAAGAAAAAAATAAGAAAAAACAAGATGAGTTAGAAAAAGCTGATAGAAGAGAAAAAAGAATTAAAATAATAAAATTAACTTTAAAAATTTTCATAATTATATTTTTAATTCTATTAATAGCGCTATTTTATACTAATTATTCAACAACAGATATTATAGTTAAAGAAAAAAGAATAAGAAATGAAAAAATTCCTACTAGTATGAATGGTATTAAAATTATTTCTTTTTCAGATTTAGATTATGGTTCTACAATCTTTAGTGAAGAAGTAGAAAAATTAGTAAAAATTATTAATAAAAGAAAACCTGATATAGTTATATTTACTGGTAATTTAATTAATAAAAATTATAAAATAAAGACAAAGGAACAAGAAAATTTAATAAAACAATTACAAAAAATAAATACAAATATAGGCAAATATGCTGTAACTGGTAAAAATGATATAGATAATTTCAACACCATTATGAATCAAAGTAATTTTACTATTTTAAATAATGAATATGATCTCATTTATAATTCTGATAATAATCCTATTCTTATTATTGGCCTTTCTAGTTTATTAAAAGAAACTAGAGATATAGATAAAGCATATTCATACTTTAATGAAGAAACTCATAATTCTAATATATATACAATTAGTATTATGAGTGAAACTGATGATTTAGATAGTATTTTATCAAAATATCATAGTGATTTAGTACTAGGTGGAAATTCTTTAAATGGTGAAATAAGATTACCATTAATAGGAGGTCTTATAACAGAAGAAGGTTCAACAAAATATAAAGATGAGTACTATAAACTAAATGATACTGAAATTTATATTTCAGGAGGAATAGGTACACCAAATACAGGTTTTAGATTATTCAATAGACCAAGTGTTAATTTTTTTAGAATAACAAATAAAAAGGAGATATAGTTATGAAAAAAAATAATAAAAATATTGAGCATATAATAAGAAATATACTAATAGCTTTAACAATTATAAGTTTAGCAATAACAACATTAAACTTTACTTATTTAGTATATCAAGATAGAAATATTGAAATAATAAATAACTTTTTAATTACATATGTTAATGGTCCAGTCTATATAATAGATAATATTTTAGTATTTATATTTTCTATAATATATATTATCTTAGCTATAAAATCTAAGAATGAACGCATATTAAAAATCTTTTTTAGTCTATTTGCAATTTTTACAACTATAACATCATTAACTCTTATAATAAATGTAATTGCTGATATATTTCATATATTTACATAAAAAAACATGTTCACATCATTTATGAACATGTTTTTATTTAATTTTCATAACTTAATTAAATCTTCTTTTAACAATATATGCTATTCCACATCCACTTACTGCTATTAAACCTAATAATAAATATAAGTTTATATCTGATGTATTTGGATTTGCCATAGCATTATTAATTTCTTCTACAGGAATATTTAAATCATCTTTAGATACACCTTTAATAATTCTATAATTTTTACCATTAATTTCTACTAGTAATACCTCAATAGTTTGTTCACCACTATTGCTTTCTAATGTTATCCCAGTATTATCTTTCATATCACTTGTTTTTACTTTAATAGGACTATTAGAAGTATTTACAACAGTTGTTGTTTCATCTACTTCTATATCATGATCAGCATAACGTATAGTTTTACCAGCAGTTGTAACAGTACTATTTATAACCTTAACTAATCCCTCTTCAGAACTTGAATAATTTAATTTAGAGCCATCTCCATTTACTTTAAGTGTTGTTTTATTGTTATCATTACCTTTTGAAATACTATCAATTGTAACACTAGCATTATCTGCAATAATAACTTCTCCTTCATTTTTATCAGTTAAAGCTAAATCTCCTTTTGAATTACCTGTTGAAGTTAAATTAGTATTTCCTCCAATTGTTGATCCTGCTTTTAATTTTAACCCATAATTTTTATTATTATTTGCTGTAATTTCACCATTATTACTATTTAAATTACCAGAAATTCCATAGGTATTATTATTATTAGTTATTACTTTACCTCCATTAATAGTTAAACTATTATTTTCAGTAACCTCAATACCAGCACTCATTTTTGATACTTCAATAGTTCCTTGATTATTTACTTCAATATTAAGTCCAAAAATACCTAGTTCAGCTGTATTATCATGAATATTAATTTTTGAATTAGCTCCATCAACAATAATTTTACCTGTGTTATTCTCACCAGTACCAAAGATACTATCTTTACCATCAACTATACCACCTGATATAACTTTAAGAATTCCATAATCACCTAGTTGAATTGTACCTTCTTCATCAAAAGTTATTTTACCTCCAGTTGTTACCTCTAATGTTGTAGATTGCTCATCACCAATAGTAAGTAATTTGTCACCAAGATTAATTTCTTCAGAAACAGTTATTGTTGAACCTTCTTTAATAACAATTTCATCACATTTTTTCTTACCACTATTTCCCCAAGTTATAGTACTTGCCTCTTTAAATTGATTATTATCAGCAACAGTACATGTTATATAGCCACCTTTATTAACAGCATAGTTTGGCTTTGTATTTGCTTCTGCGTAAACTGATGTAGACATTGAAATAGTTACAATTGTTAATATTGAAAATACTATAAATGCTAAAACACTCTTTTTCATTTTATCACCTTTTTATCTGTTTTTTTACAGATTTTCTCCTTTCTTAAAGTCATTATACAATAATTACCCCCCCCCATGTCAATACTTACCAATAATTTTTATCACCTAATTACAAAAAAAATCGTAAAAAAAAGAAACTATTTTTATTTAGTTTCTTCTATTTTAATTAAATCTTTTTTTTACTGTATAAGTTAGTCCACAGCCACTTACTGCTATTAAACTTAATAATAAATATAAGTTGATATCTGATGTATCTGGATTTTCAATGTCTTCTGTTTTTTCTATAGTTTTATAATTAGCAGTTAAAAATATATCAGCAATTACTGGACTATTTTCATCATATATATTTCCATCAGCAGTTGTGAAATTAACAAAATACATTTTCTCTAGTGCATTCTTAATATGAGATAAATCTATGTCAGATAAATTTCCATTCTCCTTTATAGCAATTTTTTCAATATTTTCACCATATTTAATAGTTACTACATAAACATTAATATCATCTGATTCATCTGATTCTATTTGTTTACCACTAGTAATAGGTATAGATTCATAAATAATTTTATTATTATTATCAGTAATAACTACCTTATTATCTTTCGCATAGATATGATTTATAGTACCTTCTTCATTTTTAATTTTTAAATTAGAAGATGTACTATTATCCATATATATAATTGCAGTAGAGGTTGAATTAATTTTACCATCCATTATAATTAGTGGTTCTTGCTCATTAGTGTTTGAGCTAGATTTTCCAACTTCAATACCATAAGTAGTATTTAAATTCAAATCTTTAATATGAATAATTCCACCATTAGATATTAAACCGGAATATTTACAATCAGATATTGTAACCTTATCTAATATAAGAGTTCCTCCACCATAAGCTTGAGCACCTTGTTTTGGACTATGTTCTAAATTTATATTAGTTAAAGTTAAATTTCCATTTGTAGTTGCAGTAATGATAGATTGATCACCTGATAACTCCTCTTTAGATTTATTATACCAGTCATCCTTTCCTTTAATCGTATATCCATTTCCGTTAATTGTTAACTCTCTACTAACTTCTAAATGTCCAGATATTTCTATATCTCCACCTAAAGTAATAGTTGGACATTCACCACTTAATGCACTTTTTAAATTTTCTTCATCTTTAATATCATTACAATTTACTGAATCTGCTTTGCAATTATATGGAATTAATAATACTGCCATAGCAATAGTAAACAATAACATACCTTTTAAATTTTTCATTTTTTCTCTCCTTTCGTATTGGTATTATATAATAACTACCTCACCCCCATGTCAATATTTTTTTATTTTTTAGAAACGTAAATATCTACTTTACCTATTTTTTTATCTTTAAGATAAATATCAATTCTACCTACTATATCATTATCTTTATAATTTTTTAATTTAGTTATTTTAACAACAGTTTTTACTAAATCTTTTTCATCTTCTTTTAATAGATATGAAAAATCTTCTTTTAAATATAATTTATCCTTAAAAAACTCTTTATTTATACTAAAATTATTTTTATCAATTATTTTATATTTTTCATATTTATTATAAATATATTCATATAAATTTTTATGAGTTTCATATTCATTAGGATCATCTAAGGTAACTATTGTTAATTTTAAATTATTTTTTTTAGCAGTAGTAACTAAAGTTTTCCCAGCACTTGGAGTATAACCATTTTTACCTCCTGTACAATATTTATAACTATTTAGTAATTTATTTCTATTAATCCATAAATAACTTTTATTTTTTGTTTGAACTTCATATCTTTTTGTTTTAGTTATTTTTCTATAAGTATCAAAATTATTATAAGCATACCTAGATAATAAAGCCATATCATAAGCAGTTGAATAATTTTTTGTTTTCTCATCTAAACCATGACTATTAGCAAAAGTTGTATTTTTCATACCTATTTCTTTTGCTTTTTTATTCATTAATTTTACAAATGAATTTTCATCTTTTGATATATTATTTGCAATTACTACTGCAGCATCATTACCACTTCTAAGTAGTAAACCATATAATAAATCATTCAATGACATTGCCTCATTATATTCTAAATATATACTAGTACCATACATTTCTAATATTTCATCTTTTGCTTTATAAACATCTGTAAGTTTTCCATTTGATAATGCTACTACTGCTGTCATTATTTTAGTAGTAGATGCAATTAATCTCTTATCATTAATATTATTTTTATAAAGTATTCTTCCACTATCAATATCCATAACTATACTTGATTTAGAAGTATCCATTTTAGCAAATACAGATATTGGCATAAAAAAAATCATTAATAAAAAAATCATATATTTCTTCAAGTTTATCACCTAAGAAATTATATGACTATATTTTTTATTTTATTTAATTTTATTAATTAATCTTTCTACATTATAGTATATTTCTTTAAAACATAAATCAAAATCTCTAGTATACCAAGGATCATCTATTTCTTTATCTGATAATAAATATGTTTTATCACTATTAGGTAAAATACGCTCTAAATCATACAAATTTTCATTATCCATACAAAATATATAATCAAAATCATAATAATCTTTATAACTAATTTGTCTAGCCTTATGTTTTTTATAAGGTATATTATTTTTATCTAAAACCTCTTTTACAGGTTTATATATATCATTACCAATTTCTTCTGTAGTAGTAGCTTTAGATTCTATATAAAATTTATTATCTTTATCTAGACTTTTCATTATATATTCTGCCATAACTGATCTACATATATTACCATGACACACAAATAAGATTTTTTTCATATAACCCTCACATATACTTTTTTATTAGAATAGATTTTTTTCCATTTGATTTAATATAATCTATTCCAATATATTTAAATTTACCTATACCTCTAATAGAAAATATATCATTATCTTTTAAAATATAATTACTATTAGTACATAAATTATAATTAACAATAACTTTTTTATTCTTTATCATTAAATTACTATTACTTCTACTAGTAGGTATAAGTTTAGAAATAATATTATCAAGTCTTAAAGATGATACATTTAAATTTATATCTAAATAGTTTAGTTTATAATCATTAACTAAATCTAAATTTACTTCTAATAATTTAACTTTTTTATTACCAATTGTTATAAAATTATTCATCATATAATCTTTTATTGTATTTAAAACAACTATATAATATTTATCATTATTAATTATAATATCTCCAAATGAATCTTCACATAGATTATGACTAAATAATGCTCCTAATATTTCTCTATGAGTTAGATTACTATTAGTTTTTATTTCAAATAATGTAATATTTAGTGTATTAGTATAAACAATTAATTTTTCTGTATCATCAAATAATTTAAATATATTATAGTTATTAATATGTTTCTTAATATGGTTTACTACATATTTAGTATCTATAGGATTTAAAAAATTAGAGTTGTCACCTCTAATAACTTTTTCAACTTGGTTATTTAAACTAAATTTATCCATAGTATCACCAATACATATATAACATAGATATGTTAATTAATCAATTTACTTTATAGACTTTTTTATTTAAATCAAGACCATTTAATTGCAATTTAATAATTACATCAGATATTTCTTTATCAGATAAAATATTTTTTAAATTATTTCTATTTAATATCCATAAATCATTTACTATATTTATATTATTTTCTATTAATTTGTTTTCTATGTTTTTTGATAAATGTAATACATTAATTGAATTATTTAATAAATCTTTCATTTAATCACCTACTATATAATAATAAAAAATAACTACCAACTGGACTTACGCCAATTCATAGCTACTCGTTGTAATTATATTATATCAATTATTTACTTTTAATGTAATAATTTTTTATAGAAAAAGGACTAATTAATATAGTCCATGTAATTTTTGTCTGTCTGTATCTGATATATCTTGTAATTTCCATTCATCGTCTTCTTTAGTAAGATTAAATGTAATAGTATAGGTAGTTTTATCAGTAACATTTTTTAACTCACTTATTTTATATTCAACATAATCTTTTAATTCTTCTGTTTTATCTTTAACCTCATCAGCAGCATCTTCTACAGCATTATCATCTTTATTATCTTCATTATCTGCTTCTTCTTTAGCATTATCTTCTTCTTGTTTAAATTCATCTTTATGTTGATCATAATATTCTTTTGATTTATTTACAGAAGTAGCATAATCAAAAACCTCAATTTCAACATCAACAGTAGCAGTATCACCATCTATTTTTTCATCTTTAATTTTATAAGATAAATTTTGATATTGTTTTTCCATTAAAGAACGATATTCCTTTTTTTGATCATCATTCATTTCTGTATCATTATCCATAACAACATCTAGTTGAGTTAAAACATCATCATCTAATTTTTGATATTTACTTAAAAAATCCTCTACTTTTTTACTTGGTGTATTTGCAGTATTACTACATCCTACCATTAAGAATAAACCTAGACAAATTACTAATAATTTTTTCATAATTATTCCTCCCATTTATATAATGGAAGAATTTTAAAAATTTATACCAAAATTATTCAACTGTAACAGATTTTGCTAAATTTTTTGGTTTATCTACATCACAACCTCTATCAACAGCAGTATGATATGCAATTAATTGAAGTACTGGAACAACTAATAATGGTATAACAAATTGGCTAACATCATCTACACAAATTTCTAGTTTTCTATTTTGTTTTAAAGATTTTTTTGAAATAATAATTGTTTTAGCGCCACGTGATTCTACTTCTACTATATTTGAAATAGATTTTTCATATAATTCATCATCTGTTAAAATACAAAATACAGGTATTCCCTTATCAATAAGTGAAATTGTACCATGTTTTAATTCACCAGATGGATATGCTTCACTATGTATATAAGATACTTCTTTTAATTTTAAACTTCCCTCTAAACACATTGCATAATCATATCGTCTACCAATAAAAAATACATTTTCATTATCTTTTATTTCTTTAGCTATTTTTTTATAATCATTTTCTCTATCAATAACATTTTTAACTAATTTAGGAATAGTTTTAAATTCCTCTAAATAAGTATCAATATTATCAATTAATTTTTTATTATAAGCTAATTTTAATGCAAGTAATGAAATAACTGCAACTTGAAGTATATATGCTTTAGTAGTAGCAACAGCAATTTCTTCACCTGCTTCAATAAATACTACTTTATCTGCTAATCTTGCAATAGTTGATGTTTTTACATTTACTATTGCTAATGTATCTTGACCTAATTCTTTAGCCTTTTTTAATGCTGCTATTGTATCTGCAGTTTCTCCAGATTGAGATATTAATATTACTAAAGTTTTATTAGTATAAATATTATTTTTATATCTATACTCACTTGCTACTTCACATGTTGATTTTATATTTGCCTTTTCTTCAAATAAATTTTTACCAATCATTCCAGCATACATAGCAGAACCACAAGCAACTATATGAATTTCATCATAATTAGTTAAATCTGGAATAGATGAAAAATCTTCTAAATAAGGTTTTAAAGTTTTTTCTAAAACTGTAGGCTCTTCATTAATTTCTTTTAACATATAATGAGGATATCCATTTTTACTTTTACTATTTAAATCTATATCTATAGTATCTACTTTTTTATCTACTTTATTACCATTTGAGTAATAATTAACACTATTTTTAGATATTTCTGCTATATCATAATCATCTAAAAAAACAAATTTATTAGTATACATATTTATTGCACATATATCACTAGCAAAGAAATTTTCATCTTCACCAATACCAATAACTAATGGTGAATCTTTTTTAGCAACATATAATTTATCATTAATACCTTTTACCATAATACCTAATGCATATGAGCCTTTAATAGTATTCATTACTTTAGAAATAGTTTTTATAATATCATTTTCTAAATATTTATTAATTAATGCCGCTACTACTTCTGTATCAGTTTCACTATTAAATTCAATACCTTCGTTAATTAATTCATTTTTTAATTCTTTGGCATTTTCTATAATTCCATTATGAACTATCACTATATTACCAATAGTATGAGGATGCGCATTAACTAAACTAGCTTCTCCATGAGTTGCCCATCTAGTATGAGCTAATCCAATATTAAACTTATCTAAGTTTTTATCTTTTAATTTATCTTCTAAATTTTTTATTTTACCGACACTTTTAATAATCTCTATACTATTGGTATCAATCAAAGCAACACCTGATGAATCATAACCTCTATACTCAAGATTTTTAAGTCCAGAGATTAATACATCTATTGCTTTTTTATTACCTACATATCCAACAATTCCACACATAAATTTACCTCCTACTTAAGTATATACCAAAAAGAAAAAATTACGATTTATTTCCTTTATCAATAATATAATTTAAAAACATAGATAATATAATAAACATAAACACTAAAGATAAGATAAAATAATTATCTTTTAAATATTTCATACTAATTGTATATAAAATAGTATTAGAGGTATATATATTATAATATATAAAACTAACATACATAGTTGCTACTATAATAGAAATATTATTTAAAATAGATTCTTTTATATTTTCTTTATTAGTAATAAAAAAAGTTAATTCAAATACAAATGTACATAATACTAATAGCAAAAACAATATTCCTTGCCAATTAGATTCATATATAAATGGTAACATTTCAATAGTTAAAAAACTTAATAGTATAAGTGATATTATACTAACATAAAATATAATTTTTTTTATCATTAATCATCAAGTCTTTCATATGGTAATTGATTTGGTTTTTGTTCTTCGATTTCATCATTAAATATTTCATCAAATTTAGGTAATTCTTTTTTTATAACATCTGGATATACATTTTTAGTACTTTCTATAGCTTTTCTAAAATCTAGAATATTAACTTCTTTTCTATTATCAAATAAAGCATTTGAAAAAGCTTCTTGAACAATAGTTAAAGAAACATCTGGATATCTTGAGCCTATTTCATATATTCTTTTATATTCACTAGTTATATCAGTAATAAATTCCATTATTCTTTGTTGGATAAAAGGAGAATACATCATTTTTATTCCTGTTCTTTTTTCTATTTTAGGTAAAGTTCCTACTAATATAGATATATTTTCATTTCTTGTTGGTTCTTCAACTAAAACTCTTTGAAAACGTCTAACAAAGGCTTTATCTCTTAATATATATCTTTCATATTCTTCAGTAGTAGTAGCACCAATTACTTTTATATCACCTCTATCTAGAGCAGGTTTAAACATATTGGCAAAATCAAGTGCCTCTCCTTTACTACCCATTAAGGTATGAATTTCATCAATAAATAAAATTAGATTATTATATTTTTTTAATTCATCTATAAGTGTATTTACTTTAGCTTCTCCTGTTACAGGATCAACTCCTAGTAATGCTGATGTATTTATTTTTATAACATTATATTTTGCTAAAGCATCAGGTACTAATCCTTTTTGAATACGATATGCAAGTCCTTCAACTATAGCAGTTTTACCAACACCAGGTTTACCAGTTAATACAACAGATTTATCTGGAGTAAGTAATACTAAGATAATTTCTTTTATTTGTTCATCTCTACCTATAGCAGGATTTGTTATATAATTTCTATCATTAAAATTTTCACCATAATTAGATAAAATACTAATTCTTTTTTCTTGTAAATTAAATTCTCCACTATCACTTCTAGTAGCATTACCTATATCATTATTCATTCTACTAATTCTAGTTATTTCTCTATTATTAACATTATTAACACCTGGCATTTCACTCTTATTCATATTATCACTTTCCCTTATAACACATTATAACATATTTAATATTATAATTAATAAAGTAATTAATTTATTTACATAATTATTTATCATAAAATTCTAAAAATGAATGTTTTTCTCTATTTTTATGATATCCTAATACACAATCTAGGTTAACATTATCTAGGCTTTTAAAAATATTATAATCTACTTTATCGTTTATCTTTCTTAAATTATTTATTAGTTCTTTAACTTCTTCTCTTTTACTACTTTCTTTATTAGTCGCAAGATTCTCTGTAAAACGACAAGCACAATTTATAAAATTTAATTTATTATAATTTTTCCATGATATAATATCATTTTCCTTAACTAAATAAAGTGGTCTAATAAGTTCTAAACCTAAAAAATTTTCACTATGGAGTTTAGGCATCATTGTTTTTATCTCAGCTCCATATAACATTGAAAGTAAAGTTGTTTCTATAACATCATCAAAATGATGACCTAATGCAATTTTATTACAACCTAATTCTTTTGCTCTACTATATAAGAATCCTCTTCTCATCCTAGCACATAAATAACAAGGACTTTTATCTATATCACTAACTATATTAAAAATATCACTTTCAAATATTTCTAAATTTATATTAAGTAATTTTGCATTAGATTCTATTAATTTTCTATTTTCCTTGCTATATCCAGGATCCATCATAACATAATGCACTTCAAAATGAAACTTACCATGCTTTTCTAATTCTTCTATACATTTTGCTAATAAAAATGAATCTTTCCCACCACTAATACAAACCATAATTTTATCATTTTCTTTTATAAGCTCATATTCTATTACAGCTTTAACAAATTTAGCCCATATATCTTTACGATATTTTTTTATAATACTTCTTTCAATTTCTTGATACTTCTCCATATTAAACTCCTATAAATATTATCTTATTATAATACTTAGTTATTTGATGCCTCATATATTTCATCAATTGCTGCTAGTAATTTATGAGAAAATTCATCATTGCTATCATTAACATTTAATCCTTCTAACAATGCTCTTGAAAAACTAGCAATCATTCCTTTATTTTTAGATAATTTTTTACAAGCTTCATTTCTACTATATCCACCTGATAAAGCAACAACTCTAATTACTTTAGGATTATTAAGATATGAACTATAAAAATTATCTATACTAGGTATTGTAAATTTAAACATAACTTTCATATCATCATCTAAATTTTCTAATTCTATATCAATCTTTTCTTTTAATATTTTTTCACATTTTTCCTTGTCTTTAGCATCTATGCTAACCTCCGGTTCAATTATTGGAATTAATCCTTTTTTACAAATTATTTTTGCATAATAAAATTGTTGTTTAACAATTTTTTCAATACCTATTTCATTGGCTTCTTTTATAACAGATCTCATTTTAGTACCAAATATATTTCTTTTTAGAGCATTATCTAAAATTTCAATTAAATTAGGAATATCTTTCATTAATTGAACACCATTTTCTAATTCTAATAAACCTCTATCAATTTTAAGAAAAGATGGTATAGATTTATTTTTCCATAAATAATCACTTGTATATAAATCATCTATTTTTCTATTAATAGTTTCTAAAAATAAGATTACACCTATAATATGCTCATTAGTGAAATTATCATTTTTTATAATTCTTTTTCTCATATTATGAATTAAATCAAACATCTCTTCTTCATTTTTATATTTATCTTCACTAATTCCATATAAACTTAAAGTTTTTTTACTACTACCACCACTTTGATCTAAAGCAGCAATAAAACCACTATTATTTTTTACTATATTTAACATTTTTTCATTCATATAACAACACCTTTAATATTAGTATAACTTATTTTTAATATTCTATATAAAATAATAAAAATATTATACAAAATTTTACAAAAAAATAATAAACTATTTTTGTTTACTATTTTTTATTTTTATAGGATTAACATGAATTACAGTTAAATATATTTCATCTAGTTTTTTAGCAATTTCTTTTTCAAGATTATCAGCAATTTTATGACTTTCAAATGTAGACATATTACCATCTACAAATATCGTAAATGATATTTGATATTTATATCCTACAGGAGTAGCATTAAAATGATTTACTTTTTTTATTTCTTTATGTTGTTTTATAATATCATATACAATATTTTTAGTATCATCTGAAATAGATTTGTCCATTAAAACATCATAACTTTCTATATATATTTTAATACCTGTTATAATTATCCATATAGATATAAATATACCAACAATATAATCAACAAAATATATATTATAAATTGCTAAAAGACATGATACTAAATTAAAAAAGGTTATTATACAATCATTTCTATGATCTTTAGAATTTGCAGCTATTAATAAATTATTATATTTTTTAGAAATACTATTAGTAAAAAGATATAATAAGAATTTAATTATTATAGTTACTATACATACAATAATTAACCATATAGAAAATTCAAATCTTGTTTTATGAATGAATGATTCAATAGAATCAAACAATACTTTACCACCCATTACAATCATAGCAATACTAATTAACATAGAATAAATATATTCTGCTTTTCCATGCCCTAAATTATGATCATCATCACTTGGTTTACTAGCTATTTTATTACCAATAAAAGTCATAATAGAAGAAAATATATCACTAGCACTATTAAAACTATCAGCAATCATTGCTTGACTATTAGTAATAAAACCTATAATAGCCTTAATAATAAGTAAAAATATATTACCAATAATACCTAATATACTAGCAAGCCTCACTTTTTTAAATCTTTCCATAAGTACACCTCAATTATATATTAGATTATATCCTATATTAGGATAAAAATATACTATTACTTTAATTATTTTAAAGAAAAAATATATGATTTGAATATTTTTATTATAGGTGTATAATAAAAATACAATATAGAAGTATGGTGTTATATATGAATAAAATTAAAATTTTGATTATTTTATTAATTATTTTGATTCCAATTATAAATATCGATAATAGCTATGCACAAAATGTTAACAAAGATGGTAATATAATACAAATTCGTGCTGGAGGAGGAAGTTCTGGTGGTTCCGGTGGTTCTAGTGGCTCTTCAGGATCTAGCGGCTTAAGTTCTCATAGTAATAAAACTTATTATTGTCAGTCTTCTAATAAATTGATATGTTTATTGGGTAATATTTTGTATTGGATATGCCTTTTCTTCGTCTTTTGTTTTAGCTTTATTGTTTTTTATTTCAAAATTTTTAGGTCTTCATTTAATAGTAGACGATATTTAAAAATGATAAGTAAAAAAGATATTTCATGGAAATATAAAGATATAGAAAAACAAGTGATTGAAACTTTTTATATCGTACAACAGTCTTGGACCAATATGGATATGAAACCTGCTAAAAAATTTATGAATAAGGATTTATATGAAAACTTTAAAGGAAAACTAGAATGGATGGAACTTAATCATAAAAGAAACGTATTAAAAAAAATCAAATTAAGAAATTTAAGACCTATATCAATACATGATGATGAAGATGATTCTAAAGATTTAGTTTGGTTTTACATAAAAGGTTCTATGGTTGATTATACTATAAATACTGAAACAAATGAAAAGATAGAAGGTAATAATTATATTTCAATGCCCTTTATTGAATTTTGGAAATTTACAAAAAATAAAGATAAATGGGTTTTATCAAAAATATTACAAGCAGATGAAAGTGATAAAATTGTATTTCAATAAGAAAATTATAATTTAGAAATAAATTGTAATTTTTTTATTATTATAATTTTTCTAAAAAGGATAATCTAAAAATATGGTTTAATTATTTTCTAAATTCCATGTTATTCCATTATCATTACTAATAAATATTAACTCTTTATCTTCATATCCATCTTTATTAGAATTAATTTGATAAACTGAACATTTAATTTTTAAATTGTTTTTTTCATAATATGGAGCTTTTTCTATACTAATATAATCAACATTATCGTTTTTATAGTTAAAAACAGCTGCTGTAAAAGTTTTACCACTATCATTAGTAACATATAAACCAGTTTTACTACTATCTAAATAGATTTTACCAGTATTAATTGCAAATCCCAAGCTCTTATTTAGAAAAATAAATTTTGCCTCATTACTAACTTGTATTACATCATCAGATACAACATAGAAATTTTTTCCCTTATCTTTACTTCTTAAAACATGAACTAACATATTTTGCCCTAATACATTATCAACTTTACTAAATCTTAATATAGTTTTACCAAATTTCTTTTCATATAGTACTTCTTCATTTTCTGGTAATAAATAATTATCATTTTCATTAAAATTACTAGAATCATCAATATTTACATCATAATTATTTTTATCAATTATATTTCCATCTTTATCTTTAATAAAAGTTTCTGTTCTTTTAGATTTTATTTTTCCATTATTATCATAATATGTATATTCAACACTATCTGGAATATTTGGACTAGAAAAAGGATCATAGCCACCTTTACCAAAGTCACCATGTATTTTTACTTTTGTCCCCATTAAAAGAAATCCATAATAATCATAATAATCAACATCTACATTAAGAAATGAACGAACAACAGCTACATATTTTTTGTTATCTACAATAACTGTATGTTCTGGACAATATGAAAAGGCAAATATAAATAATATAATTCTCCAAAAAAATAAACATAAAACTAAAATTATAAAAGAAACAATTAAAATAATAATTTTTCTAGTTTTAGATGATTTTATAAAAAATTGAATCATTCCTATTATAAAACCAATTAATAACAATATTAATACTAAAACTATAAACCAAATTCTAAATCTAATATTTATTAAATATAATATAAAATTTAATAATATAAATATTCCTATTAATATTAAATCAGATAAGATTATATTACTTTTTATTTTATTAAAAACTTTTTTCATTACTAATTCCCCTACTTATTTCAATATAATACTTTTTTCATAATCCTTTAAATAATTTTCTTTAAGTATAAGCTTTTTATCTTTTATAACAAAATTTGATATATTTGGAATATCTAAATTTTCTTCGCGATTTGTAATTTTAACTCTATAATAAGTCAATATATCATCTGTTATTTTAAATGTACCAGATGACTGTTCAACAATTTTAGTTTCATTTCCATCATTATAATAAATACTCATAGTAGCTACAAATTCATTATTTAATTCATTTATTTTTATTTGTGGTAAAAAATGAATTATTAACTTTGAATTTTCACTATATAATGTTCTAAAAGTATTTAATGTTCCTAATTTTTCTTTATATTCTTTAATTTGTAAAGTACTACAATAATTTCCATCTCTAATATTATATGATATTGTATTATAAAGTAAATTTCCATCTACAGAATAGTCAATAATAGTAGTATTTGAATCAGAATCATAATAATAAACCGTATTATTGCAAGAAATATGTTCTAAAGTATTTACGTAATTTTTTATTTCACTTTTTAAAATACTTTTACCTCTAAGATTTTTATAAGAATAACTATTTTCATTGTTTCTCATTAAAAATGAAAATTTAGGAACACCTAAGTTTATAAGCTTATTTTTTCCATTAATATATCTAAAATGTTCAACATTATAGCCAAATGGTAAAAGCTTAAATAATATAATACAGATAATCAATATGATTGGTATTGAACACACTATTATTTGTTTATTTATCTGTTTTTTTATTTTAACTTTTTCTTCTTCTAATATTTTTTCAACATTAATATTTTTTCTATTTTCTATTTGAAGTATCTCATAAATATCTGAATCCAATACTTGTGCTAATTTTTCAAGAATAGTAATATCTGGTAAACTTAATCCTCTTTCCCATTTACTAACTGCTTTGTCTGTAACAAAAAGTTTATCACCTAATTCTTGCTGAGTTAAATTTTTTTTCTTCCTAAGAGATACAATCATTTTACCAATTTTATTATTATCCATAATTTCTCACCTCAAAACAATTATACACTATATAGATTAAAATTTATCTCGACTATTAGTTTACCAATATTTTTATTACCTAAATTTTGTTTTATTAAAATTAGATTTAACAGTATAAAATTATTATTTTTTTAATTATTTTTAGAATCAATAATTATCGTAGTTGGACCATTATTAATTAAAGATACTTTCATATCAGCACCAAATATTCCCTTTTTAGTTATAATTTTTTCATTTAATTTTTCACAAAACATATCATAAAGTTTTATTGCTTCTTTTCCATTCATTGCCCCAATATAAGATGGTCTATTACCTTTTTGTACATTACCATATAAAGTAAATTGACTTATACACAATATTTCACCTTTTTCTTCTAATATATTTCTATTCATTATTCCATCTTCATCTTCAAATATACGTAAATTTATAACTTTATTAGTTAAAAATTCAACATCTTTTTCAGTATCATTATGTGTGAATCCAACTAAAACCATTAATCCTTTACCAATAGATGAAATAACTTTGTTATCTACTGATACACTTGATTCTAAACATTTTTGAACAACAACTTTCATATTAAATAATATTCCTTTCTAAGTACATATTGATTATATCATACTTTTTTTAGTTACATTGTTTCTTTTAGTAGTTAAAACATTATAAATCAAAAATGAGAAAGCTTTTGTTCTTTTTATGAGGTGAACAGCAATAGGTAAATCATATTGGTTAAATTTCTTTAAAATCAACGTTTTCATACAATTTATACAACAAAATTTGACTTAATTGTTATTAAGAAAATTACAGGCAATATAAAAAGCATATATAGGTTACATAACTATATATGCTCTTTTTTATAAAGAATTATATTTTTGAATTTTTTCTGATGTTTTTAACATTATTTCATATTTCTTCATAGTATTCTGAATCTAACAATCCATATTTTTTCATTTCTTGATAATAGTCGAAATTCCAGAATTCCTATTTTTTATAGCACTTATTTTTAGGTAGATACTCATCACACATTCAAGTAACACATACTACTATTTATTTAATCCGTCAATAATGGAATCAACTAATTTATCAGTATTAGCTTTTTCCTTATGTAGATAACAATCAATTAAAAATTTTGTATCCATCAGCATTAATGCTATTTTTTTGTGAGAAGCGTCACTAGAATCATTGTTTCTAGCTTTACTCTCTGCATATCCCATATATACAAAATTATCATTTAAATCAAATCTATTATCTTTTTTGTTATATGGAACAATAAATGCATTATATATTTTATCAGTATCATATTCCAACGGTTTATCAAAATTATGAGGATTGCTACAATAATCACCATATGTAATTTGTTTATCTATATCTTCAGCTCCAGGTAATTTTCCATTATCTATAACTGCATATTTATAATATTTAGAATCAATAATAAATAATTCTCTTTCATTTTTTCTTTTTATAATTGTATCAGGTCTCATATGAAGATTAGGTACTTTTTCAGGTAAATTCACCCATTTTAATTCAGGTCTATAATTGTTTATTAAATCATTACCAAATACAGAATCAACCATCTTTTCCCAAGCATAATTATAATTTGTAGTTAATATATCATTAACACTTTCGGTAGAATCATCTTCAAATTCACTTTTTATAATTTGTATCATGTTATTAAGTAATGTTTTTTTTCTATCATTAAAGGATTTTCTTAATTCATCGTTCAATATTTGAATATAATAATTCTTATTTTTATCGTCATAGTCATAATCTATTTTTTCAATATTACCAAATAACCATCCTATTTGTTCAATACTATGATTAATACACAAAGCATGAATTTCAGTAATAATATTATCAATAGTTCTTTTTTTATCTACATATGGATTTAAATAAATAGCACCCTGGTCTGAAAATAAGGGAGTTGTCGAAAAAGTTCTTTTCCAATTTATTTTTCCTCTTTGAGACTGCATATATATTTTTTCTTTTTCATTATATAATCCATTACTTATATAATCATTCAAAATCCATAAATAAGCATGAATAGGAAAACCAGTAATACTACCTATTTGATTTTCATAGTCATAATCAATATCTTTAATTTTTGTTAAAGACATCGTATATAGAATATCAATTACTGCTTTTCTTTGAAGATTTGGAAATTTATCTGATGGAATATCATAACCAAGTGGAAAAAATATAGATATATTTTCCTTGTCAAATTTAATTCCTACTCGTCCAAATTCATCATTAATACAGCTTTTACAAATCCATATTTTCTTGTTATTCATTATTATCTGTGTCTTTCTCAGTAATTATAAACAAATCATTGAATACCTTTAAATTTTCATTTTCAAAACCAACAAGGAGATCATCCAATGTTTTATATTTAGGATTAAACCATGCCTCTCTATTTAATTTAGCAACATCATCCCATAAATACATTAATACTTTTTCGGCAAACTCTTTTTTTACATCATTTATATTATCATATAATTCTGTTGTACCATCACTATTAATTAAATCTTCTTTACCAACAAAATACTTACCTATTTGTTTATCCTCAGCATTAACACCATATGCATTTTTCTCAAATATCTCTTCATTTATTGTTTCAATAAATTTTTTCCATGTAACATTATCTGAACCAGGAATTAACATAGCTCCTAATTTTTTATCATATTCATCAGTTTCATCAAATTTATTAGATATTTTTTTTAATTTCCATCTTCTTTTAAATGCTGTATCAAGTGTATAAACATTTTGGTCACTAGTATTCATAGTAGCCATAATCCATAAATTAGAGGGAATACTAACTTTATCATTTTTTAATTTGTATCCTTCATTATTAAAATATTGTTTAATAATATCATTACTAATTTCAAATTCGCCTGAACCATCATCTTTACGATCTAATAATTGGAAAACATCTCCAAATATAGCAGAAGCATTTCCTCTATTAATTTCTTCTATAACTAAGCAATATTTTTTAGTTGGATTTGTTAGGGCATCAAATAATATTTTAGTAAAATATCCAGGTTCAATTTTATAACTAATTTTACCATTTTGATCTACTTTAGGTACTACTAAACCAACAAATTCACCATTTGTATAGTCAGAATAGAATGTTGTTGTTATGCAATCAAATCCTTCTGTTTGACAAATATTTCTTACTTTGTAACTTTTACCACAACCAGGAGCTCCATAATATATAACATTTGTTCCTCCGGTTACCCTATTTGTATTATCTATTTCTTTCAATTCATTTAGAACAGTATTATTTTCTTCAATTATTTTAGGCATATCATTAACAGTTACATATTTGCTAATTTTCATAGCTTTACTTAATTCTACATCTAGTGATGATGGAATATTTGCATACTCAACAATATTTTTATAATTATAGTTATTTTTTTCAATTAAATCAGCATATTGAATACCAAATAAATACAAAGATAAAATTTTAGTTTTTTCTTCGGCATTATTATATCTATTTCCTAGTAATTCTCCTAGTTCTTGTTCTGTGTAATTTGGAATATATTCAATTTTAGCTAAACCAGCTGCAATTTTTTGATATTTTTCATCATGTTGATTTAAAAAGGTAACAACATCTTCTAAAGACACATCATTATAAATGCCCTTATTATTAAAAGTATTTGTACTAGATATTAATCCATAAGAATTAAGTACTATTGATGCTAAAACACCAGTATTGTTATATCCATTTGGAAAATACTCTTGATCAATATTTATTGCAGCTTTACCTTCAATTAAATATTCTTTTAAAACATAAGATATATACCTTTTATTAAATGGTAAAGCATCAGTATTATCAATTCGATTTTCTAGCATTGGTAAATTTAAATTCATATTATTCCACTCCTTTTTCTACAATATAATCATTTAAATTATTTATAACATAATCATAATCAAATTCATCTAAATAAGCATTCTTTTTATCATATTTAGTTTTTTTCCCTCGAACATTAACAGATATCATACTAAGTTTATATACTCTATTATAATCAAATGTAAATTCTCGAGATATCCAAGGTTGTTTATTGATGAAATTCAAAACATTCATTATATACTGGGTATTTTGTTTAGCCCATTGATCATGAATTTTTGGATTTTTAATACTACTATTTAATTCACATAGACATTTATATATTTCTTGAACATATTGTTTTTTTTGAGTATTAGTATCACTTTTACAAAAATTCACATATGATTCTAAACAACCAGAATTTTTAATTGTAAAATAACATAATAAGTATGTAAAAATATAAGCATTTTCCATTTTATCATCTTTTGTAATAAAATTAATTAAATCGGGATCAATAATTTTTATTGATTTTCTTCCTTTTTCTATAGCATGCGAATACTCTAAAAGACTAATAGTTTCATTATAATAATTAATTATTCCATTATTTTTATCAAGTAATTGCCATTTTTCTGCAATATAATCTTCTAAAGTCGATTTCCAATTAGAATAATTAAATTCATTATCTACAGAATATTCTTTAATAAATTTAGATATAAAATATACTGTATCATAAGCATATGATTTATCTGATATAAATTTTCCATTAGAATAACTTGAATCCTTTAATCTATCATATATATTAAATTTCATAATTCACCACTCCTATATAATATAAAGAATTTTTATCTATATTAATTGTAAATTTTGATTTACTCTTAACAATTGCATAATATTCTCTAAACTCATCAGTTGAATAAATTGATAAATCAATTTTATTAATATCTATATTACCAATCTTCGGATATAAAATAGCTATTGAACCATTTACAATAACATCTTTTGGCATTAAAGCTGCTCTTAGATTATATGTAAAATTTGGCATAATAATTGTATTTGAATTAAAATACTTACTACAAATAAATAATGAAGGATCATCAATATATTTATCATAACCATTAATATGAACAATAGAACCATCATCAAGTATATTTTTGGATTTTAATACCCAATATTTACCCTCATTTTTTAAAAATTTATTTGTAATTTGTCTATCCCTGAAGAAATCAAAAACATCTAGTTTTAGTTTTTTTATATATTCATCAAAAAATGAGTTTCTATATATTAACCATAATCTATCATGATAAATATATTTTTGTGGTACAATTCTTAATTCGTTGTCTCTCTTATTAAATATAATTGTATTATCATATTCTTTTTTTGTGAAATGGATTACTAAAATTTCAATAAACACCTTTTTAAATGCACTAACACCATAATCTGTAATAGAAACAATATTATAGCTTTCATATTTTTTTCTTAACGAATCAAACTCAGGTGTCATAATAAACGTTTTTGGTAAAACCATTATTATATTATCACTTTTATTATAAATTTTTTCAAGAAATACTCCATAAATATTATCACAATCAAATTCAATTTTCTTTTTATATTCTTTTTTCGTTTTTGAATCTAATTTAAAGAAAGGAGGATTTCCAATTATGTAATCATATTTTTCTTTAAATTCATAATCAATAAAATCAATATTAATTGGAGTAACAATAACTCTTTCTGTATCAATATGATATTTATTTAATTCATTAATTGTATCATTTAGAACCTCGTTATTTATATCTACAATATCTAAATAAATTTTTTCTGTATTATAGAATTTAGATATTATTGGAATTAAAAAATTTCCACCACCTACAGAAGGTTCAAGAATTCTAACATTTTTTTTATCATATTCATCAATACTTTTTAAACAATCATAGATTACAGATTGTGGTGTGTAGAAGCTTCCATTTTTTCTAGCTTCTTTAGTACTATTTTTTTCTTCATTAATATATGATTTAATATAAAGATTATCACTTGAAACAGTTTTATCTTTTGAATTAATATACTCATTAAAATCAAACATATCATTAATATTTTTAGCTATCTTAGTCATTATCTGAGTTGGAACTGCTTCACCAATACATCTTCTTATATTTAATTCATTCTTTTTCAAAAAATCTATTCTATTTTCTATAATTTTTCTATCATTAATATTCTCAGCAACCCATTTAAACGAATCTGGAATGCTCATTACTCTCATCAATTCTCTAATGGATAAAACTCTATCATCTCTAGGATGAATGGTATCCATTGCAGCCAATTGATCATTCCTTGTTGCAACACATGCACATGGTTTATCCCAAAATAAACGCCTATATTTATTTCCTAAATAGCCAGATTTTAACAATTCTTTTTTACCGTCAATCAACTTATAAGGTTTTTTATCGTCTGCATTATTGAATGCAGATTCTCCCTCTTTTAAATCATGTATCCATTCTCTCATATATGAATCATATGGTCTAAAAAAATGTAAAATATCTTTTTCATCAAAATCGTTAGGTTCATCAAGTTTTTTTAATTTTCCAATTGCATCTCTTAAAGTTATTTGTTTTTCAGGTAGTGGAAATAAATTTAAAGGAGACATAAAATCTTGATCCTTTCTTGTTCCAATTACTAATGTTCTTGGTCTACTTGAAGGCACTCCATAATCTTTAAAATTTATAACTCTATATTCTATATTATAATCATCACCTAAATTAGAAATAATAGCTTCGCCAATTTTCTTGTCAGTTCCATCAATGTCAGTACAAATAGTTTTGATAAAAGCTCTAACATTTTCAAAAACAAATACTTTAGGTTTAATTTTTTTTACAATCTTAATTGCCTCTACAACTAAACTATTTCTTTTTTGTTCATTATTCTTTTTGTAATTAGCTGTAGACATACCTTGACATGGTGGTGTTGCCACAACAACATCAACGTCATTTAAGTTTTCATTTTCTTTCCAATATTCTATTTCCTCATAAATTTTATCTTGTATCGTATTATCTGTTATATCTCCGCATATATAACCAGATTGATATTTACACTTATTATTATATTTTTGTATATCTATTCTACTTTTTATTAGCTCACTTGTTGCAATGCATTCAAATCCATTTTCTTTAAATCCATAGCATCCAACACCGGCACTACTAAATAGACTTATGTATGTTCTCATATCTACCTCCTGAATTATATATACTTTGGTAATTTACTATAATCATATTTTGTAGTAATAACCTTTAATTCTTTCATTTCTTTATCTATGTCCTCTAACGCCTTATCAAGTGTATAATCTATTTCAGCATCTTCTTTTATAAATTTTAATCCTAATTTTATTTCATTTAATTTTTGAATTATTTTTTAATGTTTTTTTCTTTTATTAGCATCTCAATCTAAAATATCATATAAATAATCTTCATTGTATCCAGCTGTCTTTAAAAGTTGGTGCAAAGGTAAGTTTTATTATTCTGAAATTTTTTTAAAATTTCTGAATCTGGTTTAGCCACTCTTCCATTTTCTATATCATTTAAAGAAGAATTACTTATTCCAACTCTTCTTGTAAGTTTTTTTTGAGAATATTATTTTGCAGTTTTTTCTCCAACAATTAATGTAGTTAATGCTTCACTATTTTTCATAATTTCACTCATTAAAAGTATCCTTATTCTTTTCCATCCACATTATATCACATTTTGTCAGTTTTTTAAAATATTTTTGTTCTGAAATCTTGACAATTGAATTTATTTGTACTATATAATAGCGAACAATATACCAAATATTTAGAAATAATAAAATTGAAATTTCTAATAGAAACAAGTGACATTATTACTAAGCCACTTTCTCAATTTATTACTGTTATGATCCAAATTATTAAATCTATAATAAATTTTTTTAAACAAAAATGGAGCCTTTCAACTCTTTCAGGGAAAATATAAATATCAGTTTGTAACAATTTAATAATGTATCAAATTCTTATAAATTAAGGCTTTTTAATTTTATTAATTTGTTAGAGTTTATTAAAATAACTTTATTTTTGACATTTAGTATCTAGAAAATAAAAATGATACTATTACACATTATTTGAGCTTATCAATTCACATTTATAGTGTCATAGTGTTATTAATGCTATTTTCATATGAAAAAGCTAATTTTGCTAAAACTCTTAATACTTGGAAACTTATGATTACTTTATCTTTTTCAATCAATCCTTTA
>CANRQD010000003.1 GCA_947632685.1 uncultured Bacilli bacterium
GTTGCAGTAAAAGTAGCACTATTTGGTTTTGGAGCACCATATTCTGTTGGATTTCTAAATTGTTTTTCACTTGTCATATTATGTGATGATGTTATACAAATTGCATTATTTATTTTTTTACTATCAATTAAACTTGATGCTATTAATAATTCTTCTACACTAGTTGCACAGGCATTATATAATCCAAAATAGGCATTACCAACACCTACGTTATTAGTACCAAATGTAGTGGCTGTAATTTGATTTGATAAATCTCCACCTATTACTAAATCGATATCATCTTTTTTTTCTTTAGTTTTTCTAAGTAATATATGTAAACTATCCTCTACTAATTTTTGCTCAGCTAATTCCCAAGATGATTGTCCAAAATATAAATCGTCATATGTTTTATCAAAATGTTTTTCTAATGGCCCTTTTTTCTCATATGGACCTGCTACTGTTGAGGTATCAGTTACATATACATTATTAAATTTAAATGTCATATTTTTCCTCCTAATAGAAATCTAATCATACCAAAAAACCAAGCTGCTACTACTCCATATAAAATTACTGAACCTGCAAGTTTAAACATATTTGAACCAAAACCACTTATTGGTCCTTCTTTTTTGTAATCTAGAGTAGCACTTGTCATTGAATGAGCAAAACCAGTTATTGGAATTAATAGCCCACATTTACATTTAGTAACTAATTTATCAAAAAATCCTAATGCTGTACATAATGATGCAATAAAGATTAATATTACAATCATATAAGTTCCCGCATCTGTTCTTGATATTTTAAAAACACTACATAATATTTCAATTATTGCTTCCCCAATAAATCCTACTAATCCTCCTACTAAAAATGCAACAATTGCATTTCTTACTCTAGTTTCTTCTGCTTTATTATTAGAAACTATTTTCTCATATTTTGAATTCTTCATAAAATCACCATTTATAGTATGAATACATATAAAAAAAATATACAAATTCATGTATATTTTTATAATCTACTTTTTAATTTTTCAAATATTTTAGCCTCTTTTCTATATACTTGTACTTGACTTATTCCCATTTCTTTTGAAGTTTCTTGTTGAGTCATATCCATATAATATCTTTTATATATCAATTTTTTCTCATCAAGATCTAATTTTTCTAATTCATTTTTTAAATCTAATATTTCTGGACGTGTTTCTTTATCTTCAAATCTTACTTTATTATATAAATTATTGCTATCTTCATCTATAATATAATCAAGACTCTTAGTTTCTTGCTTTATAGATTCTATTTCTATAATCTTTTCTTCATCCATATCTAAAAATAGCGCTACTTCTAAAGTAGTTGGTTCTCTGAGTAATTTCTGTCTCATTAAATCTTTTGCTTTTTCTATAGATTTTTTGAGTCGAATAGTATCCTTACTAATTTTGAGATTATTATTTTCTCTAATATAATTATTTATTTCTCCAAAAACATATGTATATGCATATGTTGAAAATTTTACTCCTGCATTTTTATCAAAATTTTTTGTGGCATTAATTAACCCTATCATTCCTACTTGATATAAATCATCTCTATCATAATATCCATTAAATTTATTAATAATACTATAAACTAATCTCTCATTATCTACTACTAAATCTACATCCATAAATATTTAAATGCCTCTCTTTCTTCTTTTACATAAAATAATTTATCTTTTGTATATCCTATTTTTCTTTTATTTTCATCATCTATACCACAGAGGACTACTTTTCCACAATTAAGAAATATTTCAACTAATTTATTTTGAATATTTAAAAATATTTTATCTTCTAAATCTATATTATATAAATCTATTACAAAATATTGCATTCCTTTTTTATATAATAAATTATTTATAACTTTTCCAAATGAATTAAAACTATGCATATTTAGATTTCCTATTAATCTAATAAACATTATTCCCCTAGATACTTCTTGCTCTATCTTTAGTATAATAATCACCTCGTGTTTATAATTATAAATTAAATATTATTTTTATGTTGTTTTTCGACAAAGGATTACAAATGTTTTATATGACAAAAAAAGAGATATTTTTTATCTCTAATTTATTATTATCTATTTCTTATAATTTTACCTATTTTTTGAATAATTTAACTAAATTCTTTTTTGGAAGCATCATTTTAGTTTTTCTATCAATACTAAATTTAAAAACTTTTTTTGTTGATTTATATTCTTCTCCATCTATGCACCATGATACTTTTGGACTATCTAAAAATTCTATTTCAAGGTTATCAGTCTGATAATAAGTTATTCCAGGAACATCTTTAGCATCCATATTATTTAATAATATAAAATATTTCATTAATTCTACTTTGTTCTTAACATGGCAAAATGCTACTTCAAATTTATTATCATCCAATTTAACATCATAGTATACATCATCAAAACCTGCAACACGTGATGCATTAGTTATAAAGAAAAATGAATAATTACCTTCATATGTTGTTCCATCTATTTTATATCTTACTTGATATGAATTTATTTTATTTCTTAATTGTTTCAAACCATACATTACATAACCAATTTTTCCATATTTTTTCTTTAACTTTCTTGGTGTATTATAAGCCATATCAATATAATCTCCTAGACAAGCAACATATACAAATGGAGTTTTATCAATAAAACAAACATCTATATTTTTCTTTACACCATCAAGTAACAATTCTAAATTTTTTAAATAATTATTCTTAGTATAGCCGTACATATTGCCAACATCATTAACTGTACCCATCGGTAAATTTGCCAAGGTTAATCTTTCTTGTCTTTGTAAATTTCCTGTAACAACTTCATTTAATGTTCCATCTCCACCAGCACTTATTACTAAATCAACTTTATCTAAACTTTTAATAATTTCTGTTCCATCTTTTTTCTTGCTAGTAAATACAATTTCTGTTTCATATCCATGTTTTCTTAAAATATCATAAAATGCTTGTGTATTTTCTTTTTGTTTATTTTTTTTACCGCTAGCTGGATTATAGATTATTACGCATTTTTTCATATTTCACCTCGAAATAAATATTATCTTAATTATACCATACTTTTTATATTTTATTTACTTCTATTTAATATATCCCGTGCTGCTACTAATCCTGTTGCTGCAGCTACTACAATATTACCTGCTTTTCCTGCGCCATCTCCAATAAAATAAATATTATGATTTTTTAATTTCATATTATTATCAGTTTCTATTTCATTACTAAAAAATTTTATTTCTGGACCATATAATAATGTTTCACCATTATTAACACCTGGTATTATTTTATCTAATATTTCTAATCCCTCTTCTATATTTTTTATAATTCTATGCGGTAATACTAAAGCAAGATCTCCTGCAACACAATCCTTTAAAGTAGGTTCAATAAATCCTTTATTTATTTTATCCCATGTAGAACGTCTTCCAGTTCTTAAATCTCTAAGAGTTTGAATAATTGGTTTACCATCTCCTAAAGTATTAGCTATTTTAGCAATTGATTCTCCATATTCTCTAGTATTAGTTACTGGTTCAGTTAAGTTTACTTTTGAAATAAAGGCAAAATTAGAATTATCTGATTTTATATTTTTTAGAGCATGACCATTTACACAAATATAACCATAATAATTTTCTTTAGCAACAAACCCACCTGGATTAGTACAAAAAGTTCTTATTTCATCATTATATGTTTTTGTTTTTATAAATATTGTAGGATCATATATAATATTAGTTATTTCTTTTAATATTTCTTTTCTTACCTCTACTCTAACACCTATTTCAATACTTTGTGAAGTATATGGAATTTTATATTTATCAGCTAGTTGTTGAACCCATTTTGCTCCAGTTCTACCTGGTGCTACTATTACATTTTTAGCCTGTATTCTTTCTTCTTTATTATAAATAACATCATAGCTATTATCATTATTTACTGATATATCTGAAACATCAGTATTTTCCATAATTGTAACACCATGTTCTTTCAGATAATTAGAAAAATCTTCAATATACTTTGGAAGCATATCACTACCTAAATGTTTTTGTTTTATTATCAATAGTTTTGCTCCAACTTTTGTTATTTCTTCACCTATTTTTTCTGCTTCTTTAGTATTAGTAGGATATACTGTAGAATCCATTTTAAATTTATTAAAAATACATTCTGTATCATCAATTAGCTTATTAGCTTCACTTATACTCATATACTTAAATAAGTCACTTTTACCTAATTTTGGAATAAAATTTAATTTCCCATCCGAAAATGTACCTGCACCACCATATCCAGATAAAATAGCACAAGGTTTACAATTTAAACATTTCTTTTTACCTATACTCATAGGACAAACTCTATTTTCAGCAAAGCGTCCTTTATCTAACATCACTACTTTTAAGTTTTTATTTTTTGTAATTAATTCATAAGCAGAAAACAATCCCGCAGGACCTGCTCCTATTATTGCAACATCATACATAATAACACCTCTATCTTTTAAATTTTTCAAATACTTTATCTATTTTTGTATCATATTCTTCATCTAATCTTTCTATTTGATTAATTATATCATCATTTACTTTATCATGATTATAATCCATTAAATTATATAATGAATTTATTTGTTTTTTTGATAATATATAACCAAAATATAGTTTATTAGGTATATTTAAATATATGTTTCTACCATACATATGAGTATACCTTATAAATCCACAATAATGTACTAATACTTCTAATGGGGTTTTACATTTTTTAGTAATTTTTTCTTTTGTTAAAAGTGAACTTAATCCAAATTCTTCTAGATATTTTTCTGCCCATACATAATGAGTACAATTTTGATCACTTTCATATCTAGTTTTTACTTTATAATATTCACCTTCTGGACCTATAAATAACTCATAGTCTTTTACTTCTACTGGACTACTATATTTATTAAAATCAATTAATTTAAATTCCATAGTATCTCCCCTACATATACTTTTATTATAGATTAAAAAAAAGAAAGTTGCAAATCACAACATTCATTTCTTTATATTATTTATTTTACTAATTTTTTATTAAGTTCTTTTTCTAATGATTTTTCATCTATTGGTTCATATTTTTCTTTTATATTTGCAATATGATTTTTAAAACTATAACCTAAACTATGTCTAAATACAGTAATACAGATTGATGCAATTAAAAATTCTAATCCTTCACCAATAGTTAGAGCAAGATCTTGATTTTTAGTTTCTTTTTCTATTAAAACATCATCATAATCATATGAATATATAACTGCTTGTAAATAATCTTTTGTTTTTAGTTCTTCATTAGTAGGATTATTTTTTATTTCATTAACTACTAAATTAGGTTCACCTAAAACTTCATTCAATTTATCGTAATCTGTATTCATGATTTGTTCTATTTTATCTAAATTTTCTTCATTTAATTCATATGTTTCAATTTCTCTTGTATATACTCCAGTATCTTCTTTATTTAGTTCAGTATAGTGACGTATTAAATTATTAGAAATATCAAAAGAATCATATTGTTTTACTATTTTTTCATTTCCTAAAGTATCAAACTCTTTCATTATAACAGGATGATGCTCAATAGATTCTAGATTAAAGGGAATCCCTCTTCCAAACAATTTAAATATACCAATTGGTAGACCCAATGATATAATATATGGCGCTACTAACTGTGCTACTCTTAATGATATTTTTAAGTTTTTTAATGCTTTTAATTTTCTATTTTTTGATTTTACATCTTCTTCTATTGATTGTCCATTCATAATTTCCACCTCTATTTGTTGCATTAATTTAACGTTTTATATTATATAGTATTTTTTAAAAATATCAATATTTTTTTATTATTTAATAATTCCTAGTATTGAGTCTTTTATGGTTTCAGTATATAATTCTATATAACTTAATTTATCTACATCAGTATTAGATACTAAATCTCCTGATGTTATAAGTTTATCTTTTTCATAAACATTTATTTTTCCTACTACATCACCTTTATGCATAGGTAATTTTATATCATCTAATTTTACTTTATATGAATATTCATGTTTTTCAGTATTTTTTTCTTGTAGTACACCTATATCAGTTTTAGGTACTATTTGGATTTTTTCTTTATTACCTTTATCAAGAGCTATTTCTTCTATTAATTCTCCTTTTGATTTTATAGTTGTCATTTTCATATTATTAAAACCATAATCTAAAAGAGCCATTGTTTCACTATTTCTTATTTTACTATTTTCTTCTCCTAAAACTATTGCTATTAATCTCATTCCACTTTTTTTTGCAGTTGCAGCTAAACAATATTTTGCAGCATCTGTATGACCAGTCTTTAAACCATCTGCACCTTGATAATATCTCACTAATTTATTAGTATTTACAAGCCAAAATTTATTTTCTGTATTTTGTCTTAAGTAATCTTCATATATTGATGAAAAATCTAAAATTTTTTCATGATTTAATAAATTTCTTGCAATTACAGCCATATCATATGCTGATGAATAATGACCTTCTTCATCAAGTCCTGTTGCATTTTTAAATTTAGTATTTTTTAAACCTAATTCTTGTACTTTCTTATTCATTTGATCTACAAATTTTTTCTCTGTACCAGCTATATATTCAGCCATTGCGACAGTTGCATCATTTGCACTTGCCATAGAAATACCTTTAAATAAATCTTTTACACTCATTTTTTCATTAGCAGTTAAATATATTTGTGAACCACCCATATCTGCAGCATTTTTACTAACTTCTACAATATCATCCCATTTTATTTTACCTGCTTCAATATTTTCTAAAATAATCGTCTGGGCTACCATTTTTGTCATAGATGCTACTGCAACCTTTTTATCTTTATCCTTTTCAAATATTATTTTTCCAGTATTATATTCCATTAATAAACCAGATGTTGCATTTGGAATTAATTCTTTATCTTTTTCTTCTGCTAAAACAGAAATAGGTATAATAAGCATTATAATTAAAAATAATTTTATAATTTTTTTCATAAACTCCTCCTAATTTTTTTTATGTTTTATACAAAAAAAATATACATAAATAGACAAATTAATGCTATTATAGTATTAGGATGTGTTTATATGAGTAAAAGGCGACTAGGAAAAAGAAGGAAAAGAAAATTAAAAAAGAAAATTAAAAAATATTTTATTATATTTTCTATTATACTTGTAATTATAATTAGCGCAGTTTTATTTAATAATGCAAATATCAAAACTAGTACTAAGACTAGTAATAAACAAAATTCTACCAATAATAAAATAAATATAGAAGATAAAATAAATAAAAAATGTAAAAAAATAAAATATTGCAATAAAAAATATATGACTAGATATATTAATTATTATAATAAAAATAAAGATTTAAGTATTGAAGATATTATTACTAGAGTCAATATTAATCTAGATTATAATTTTTATACACATACTACGAAAACTCCTTATTTAAATGAAACATATATATTAGTTAATAAATATTGGTATCTAAAAGAAAATTATACTCCTAATAATTTACAAATTATACCTGAAGAATATGCTAGGAGTGGAATGAGGCTTGTACAAGAAGCAAAAGATGCATTTGTTTCAATGGCTAGAGCAGCAAGAAGAGATGATAGACCTATAATTGCAATGTCTAGTTATAGAAGTTATAATTACCAAGTGGATTTATATAATAAATATAAAGATGCAGATGGTACCAAAGCAGCAGATACATACTCAGCTAGAGCAGGATATTCTGAACATCAAACCGGTTTATGTGTAGATATATATGATGGTAAAATTGATTATACCAATTTTGAAAAAAGTGATTCCTTTAAGTGGATGCAAGATAATGCCTATAAATACGGATTTATATTAAGATTTCCTGAAGGAAAAGAAGATATTACTGGATATCAATATGAAGCTTGGCACTATAGATATGTTGGTAAAAAAATAGCTAAATATATTCATGATAATGACATAACATTTGAAGAATATTATGTACAAAAAATTGAAAATAATAAATAAAAGATTGAGTAAAAAACCAATCTTTTTCTTTATTAAAATCTCAACCATACAATTTTATATTCTATATCAATTTTACATAAAAAGACTTTATAATAATTTTTATAAAGTCTTTTAAGTTTTATTCTTCAATGAAAGATTCTACGTTATTATTAGTTTCCTCTGGTATATCTTCATTAATATCTTTATTTTCTTCTATTTCTCTTTTTATAGGTATTTCTTCATCATAACTTTGTGTTGATTCAGATGAAATTACGTTTTTAGTAGACTCTTCCTCATTGTTATTTGAATCATCTGTTTCTTTATCTTCTTCATTTGATTCTTCTTCAGGAGTTGGCATTATAGCTATTTCATTATTAGTAATTACTTCACTAGCTGTAAAAGTCGATATATTATTACTAATCTTTTTGCTACTAATATCTGTTTCTAAAATCGTAAAATTAATTATATTGTCTTTTGTTACATTAATTGATTCTTTATTATTTGATATTTCAATTATTTTTATTGTTTGTTCTCCTAAATTTAAATCTTGCAATGATTCTGCGGTTATATATCTATTACCTTGTTTGATTATAGTATATTCTTTCTTATAATTTGGGTTAATTGGATTATTAGCTTCTATTTTTATCTTAGTAGGAACAAATCCAGGATGAGTAGCACCATCATCATTAATTGCAAATGATAATCTAATATCATCACCAAGTCTAAATTTATTTTCTGTTCCAATATCATTACCATCAACAGTTACCAATTCTAAATCATTTAATGAAGCTTCATTTTTTATTGTAATATAATGAACATAACTTATTACAGTAACTGCTTCTAGGCGATTCTCATTTTTATTTACAATATCACCATGATACTGATCAAAGTATGCTTTAATCATAACTCTATATGGAGTATTTGGTTTTAAATCATCTAAATTATCAAATATAATAGTTTGTTCACCAGTTAAGCTATCTATTTTAGTTTTTGATGTTTTAGTTGCAAATGTTGCTTGAAAATATGAATCTGTAGTAGAAAATTTTTGTAACATACCATCTTTATCATCAACATTAATCTTTACTTTAACTGTTTTGTTATCCCAATCATTTTCTGTTGTATATGTAAATTTTGGTGCCCATTTAATAATATCTACTAATTTTTCTTGAGTATTTGCAAATTCTGTATCTATTACTGTTTTATCGCTATTAAGATAAGTAAATGATACTGGTTTTAATTTTATAACACCGCTTTTATCAGGCACTACATAATCTGCTTTACACAATGTAGTATAATTACCATTACTATCTTTAACTGAATCTTCACACTTAACATTATTAATAGTAGTATCTGTATTTGGTATACCTACTTGAGTATAATGACCTTCTCCTTCAAGATTATCATTATATTCTTCAGTATGAACAACTACATCTTTTATATCTCCATCTAATTTAACATTAGATTCAAAATTAAATTTTAGTGTAAAATATTTATTTGATGTATGAGTATATTGATTAGATAATTCAAAGGTTTTTAACTCTACTTTAGCATTTATTGTTATATGCTCTGAAGAACCAATTACATCTTCTCTATATTCTTGACCATCAATTAAATCATAATCAGCAATAACATCTACTTGATACCTTTTTCCACCTTCTAAAACAGCATCAAAGGTAATAGAATTATTATCTGTAATTTCTTTTCTTTCTATTTCTTCGATAGTATCATCGACAAACTTAAGAACAGCATACTTTTTACCTTCAGTAATTGTAGTATCATCATCTTTAATACTAATATTTGCTGTTACTTTATTTGATTCATTTTCTGAAACAGTTATATTTGCAGTTGGTGCAGTTTTATTAACCAAAACTTTTGGAGTATCAGTAACAGTTTTAGTAATTTCAGTAGAAAATTTCAATTCTGTTATTTGAAGCTCTTTTCTTTCTTTTGGATTATCTACAGTAACATTATAATTGTTATTTTCACCTGTTTGATCTACTGTATACCATTTTTCTCCAATCTTAACTTCTTTTATAGTAGCAGATGTATCATTATCAACTGTAAAATCAAACATTATTTTATCTGTATTAACAAAGTTGTTTAAAGTAAAACTTTTTACTGCTACTGAATCATAATTAGTTATAATCGAAATATTTTTATATTCTTTAGTAACTTTATTTTTAGTTTCTGGCAAATCTAAGTCCTCACCATCTAAATCATAATCAACATCAACAGTTACATCATATATACCATTTGATAATTCATGAATATCTGCAGTTCCTATAGTACTTAATTCATCAAATGTTAAATCAATTTTAGTTTCTATACCATCCTTTGTAAATATCATTTGAGCTTTAGTTTTAGCTTTATCTGAATCATTAATTTTAACTGTTGCTTCTTGATCTGTATAATTAGGTTCACTATCAATAACAGGAATATCTTTTAATACATAAACATCTTTAGCTTCAACAGTAACTTCTTTAGTTCCACTTGTTTCATATATAATTTTTGTTGTTGTGTATTTTTGATTTCCAGCAATATTTGGTGCAGTATATTCTACTTTATATGTATCTGTTTCTTCATTATAAATTGCATCTTTTTCTAAATCATTAATTATAAATTTATTAATTTTCTCGTCAGTATTATCTTTTATTGTATATATTAATTCAATTTTTCCATTTTTAGTTACTGTTTGTGGAGATGTCACAGTTACACTAGTAATTTCTAAAGCTTTATTAATAGTAGTTTTCATAGGTTGTGTAGTAATATCTTTTTCACCTAGGTTATAAGTAATTTCTAAAGAAACTATATAGTCACCCATTTTTGGTAGTTCTAAATTTTCCTCAGTAAATGTTCCTGCTAATAATTCCTCTGCAGTAAGGGATATTTCTTTAGCTTCACTAAATCCAGGACCAGTAATTGTAAGTTTACCACCTGTAATTGTATTTTGATCTGGTGCTGTTACTGAAATATTTCCAGTAAGTTTATTAGTTTCATCATCATATGTAGCAGTAAAGTTTTCTATGGTTGGTTCAGTTTTTAGAACGGTTGCAAAAACAGTATTTTCTAACTCAAATTCTTCTTGATCTGCATAAATAAGTTTTGTTGCTTTAAACTCTTTTTCTCCAGCAGATTCACTTTCATCTATTGCAATTGTAACTTCATATTTATCATTTTCAAGTAAATTTATATCTGTAATTTCGTTATTATTAATAATTATTTTTGATAATTTACTTGGTGTATTATCTTTTATTGTATATGTTATTGTTACATTTTCTCCTTTTTTAACAAATTTAGGATTAATAGATGACTCTGTAATAGTTGCATCAACTTCAACTTTAACTTGTTGTTTATTTGTTATGTCTTCTAATTTGTTTCCATCACCTAAATCATAGATAAGAGTTAATATAACATCATAATTTCCAGCTGATTTTACATCTTCTTCTGTGAACTTTTTATTTTTAAATTCTTCTATAGTAAGATTTCTTGTTTTATCACCTATTGTATATTTTGCACCTACTACTGCATTTTCATCATCAGTAATTGTAAATTCTCCACTTATTTGTCCGCCTGCAGCTTTTAATGTAAATGTACTTATTTCAGGTCTATTTTTCATTACATTTAAAGTTATATCTTTTGATTTTGCTAATTCTATTGTTTTATCACTATAATTTATCTTAGTAGCTTTAAATTTTCTAGTTAGATTTTGTCCTTCTTGAGGTACTGGAACTGTTACTTTATATATACCATCTGATTGTTTAGTTGCAGGATAACTAATTTCTGTACCATTATCAACAGTTATACTTGTTACATCTTCTTCTGTATTATCCTTTATTGTATATATTAAGTCTACATTTTCACCTCTTATAATTATCTCAGGATTTGCATATACATCTGTAATAGAAGCAGTAATATTTTTTTCAATTTTTGACGTACTTTCTAAGTTTTTTGTACTATCGTTACTAGTACCAATATAAGTAATTTCTAATGTTACAGTATATTCTCCAGCTGTCTCTAAATCTAGAGGTTTAGTAACTGATTGTTCTTTTAACTCATCTTTTGTTAATTTAATTATTTTTTCACCATCAGGTCCATTTATAATTAATTTTCCTTCACTAATAGCACTATCAATATCAGTAATATCAAATGTTCCTGTTATCTCTTTTTGATTATAAGTTGCATTAAAACTATTAATAATTGGTTCATCTTTAAGATAAGTATAATCTATATAATAATCACATGGTATAACTTTTTCAGAATCGTTTTCAGTTGTAACCTTAACATTACTAATATAAAGTTTACATTTACCTTTTTCATTACATTTATCTATAGCACCAGTAACTGTATAAATTCCAGTTGAAGCATCTTTTGTAACTTGATATGTTTTGCCATCAATTGTAATTTCTTCAATGTCTTTATAAGAAAATGCTCCATTTTCAAATGACAATTTTAAATCATCATCTTTAGTAACTGGACTTGTAATTTTTGCATTTTTAAGTTCAAAATTATACTCTCTTTCAAAAGTTTCAGTTTTTTGTTCTTCTTTTGTATCAGAATATTTATTATCTGTCTTATCTTCGTCTAAATCATATTCCAAAGTAATTGATAAATCATAACCCATTCCTTCTGTTAAACTTGGAAGTTCAAAAGTATTTAATCCTACTTTAACATTGGTTGGTTCTAAAATATAATTTGTTGTTGGATCATTAATTTTTCTAAATAACGAAATAGGTTTAATTACAGCCTTAGTAGCGACCTCTTTTATACTGACTTCACCTTTAACAAATGAATTATCAGGATCTTTAACATTAAAACTTAAAACTGGTATAGCTTCTTTACTATTAATTTCAATATTTTCAATTTTTGGTTCTTCTTTTAAAACATAAATTGTTATATGCTTATTTTCTACACTAACTGTTTTTCCATTACTCAAAATAACACTTGTTATTGTATAATCTCCATCACCATATATATTAGAAGCTTTTATCACTGCTTGATAATTATCTCCTAATTTTTTAACTGAATATATTTGACCATTAATTTCTACAGCTTTAATATCCACATAAGGAGTTATATCTATACTAAAAGTTAGAACTATATCTTCGCCTTTTTTAGTAATTTTAGTATTTGTAGTATAACTATTTAATTTAACATTATATACAATATCAGTTAAACCTAAATTTTCATTAGTAGTATCTTTAGTACTAGCCGTTTTATTAGTATTTTTTTCTTCTAATTCAGTAACATCACTACTATTAGATAATTCGTCATTTATAGTATTTTTATCTCTAATTTTAATTAAATAAGTTATATTATCTTTATTTATTTTAACTTCTTTACTATTAGTTAATGAAATAATTGCCATAATTAATAAAACTAAAGTTATACCACCTATAGCTGAAATAACAATAACTTTTAATTTATTTAATTCTTTCTTATTCCTATTATAATAATAGATAATAAATCCAACTAATATAATAGACAATATTATATATATAATCCATAAATTAGAACTTTCTTTATTTACTTTACCATCTATTTTTATATCTTTTGAAATTTTTTTATTACCATAACTAACTTTAATAGTTGTATTTCCATTAGGAGCATTTTTCTTTACTTTTAATTTTATTTGTAGATTATTTTCTTCATCAATATAAAATGTTTTACCTTTAGACGTAATATTTTTAACGTTTTTAAAATTATCTTTATCAATAGTGGTAAAAACATTTTTATCATAATTCAATTTAATATCATCACTATATGAATCAAGTGAAATTACTACCTCTTCTCCTAAACTAGCTTTTTCTTTGTTTAGATTTATTTCATGTTCAGATGCATTTACTGTAGTAAATGTTAACAATAAACATAAACCAATTAAAAATTTTTTCATATTCCGACCTCCATTTTCTATATTTTATCATACCATAATTTTTTTGTAAATAAAGCAAAGCAACCATTTTTTTCCTATAATATGTTGCTTTTTTATATAGATATTATAATTATATTATTTATAAAAAAAATAGACTATTATTAATTAAATAATATAGTCTATTTTAATCAAGTTTTTTTTGTAAAAATTTATAGAAATAATATAAAATAGTGAACTCGGTCCAAAAAGCAAATAATAAATTGCTTAATTGAATAAATGCAAGTATTGTATCATTTGTATATAAACTCATTGTAGATGATAAATTTATATTATCCTTTAAGGCTATAGATATTACCGCCATAAAACAGAAATATAATATACTTAATACTATAGAGTTTACCACTTTTTTTACTTTAGGCATTTTATTAGAGAATATAGTTATAATTATATCTATTGTTACAAATAAAATTATAAAGAAATATACTACCATTGAAGGAAAATACAAGTAACTCAATATCCATTTTATAAATGTATCTATACTTTGCATTGCATATGATTTATATGTAACAATTATACCTATTAAAAAACCTAAACATAGTATTGCTGAAATTATTTTTACTATTTTATTATTCTTCTTTATATTTAAAAAAGTGAATAAGAATAAAATTAAACTAAGTATAAATAATTCAATACCCATAAAAGATGAACTAATATATTTAAATATTAATGCAAATTTATCTATTATGGTCATCTCCATTATATTTACCTCCTTTTATTCTTATACTAACTCTGCTATATAAACAGTTTGCTCAGTTTCACTATTTTTTGTACAAGTAATTAACGTTAAAGTTGTTTTTAATTCATTTCTATTTATAGTTACTGAACCTGTTTTTGGAACATTATATATATTTACTATTTGATATTTATATATAATCCCATTATAAGTTATATATACAAAATCTCCTAATACTAATTTATATAAATAGGCAAAATATGATATATAAGCATCTCCAGAATGAGCTGCTAAAATAAGATTTCCATTAACTACATCCGGCATGGTAGAATCACTTAAAACAGTAACATTATACTTTATATTATTATACCTATGTCCAATATTGTAGAAACCTCTTTTTAGTCCTATTTTAGGTATTTCAATTATACCAGTATATTTACTATAATCTATCGGTTTACTTTCTTTTTTCTCTTCTTTTGGAGTTTCTTCTTTTACTTCTTCAATTTTAGGAATATCTTGTATAATATCATTAGTATTATCCTGATTCATAAATGATAACTGCATATCAGAAAATACTTGTTTTTTTAAATTCTTAATATGCTCCATTGATAACAAAGCTATTCCTATAATTACAAGCAAAGAGCCAAATAAACATAATTGACTCTTTTTTATTTTTTTATTCTGTTTCTTGTTTTTTTGGTCTGACATTTGCATATATTGTTCCAGCTCCAATTAGTAAGATTATAAACCCTATATAATATATAGTTTTTGAAAGATTACTTGCTGTATTTGGAATAATTTTTAAATTTAATGTTCCATTAATATCTTTTTGTTCTGGTCCTACTAATACAGATGGTTGACATGTTTGACTATTACATTGATTAGATGTATCAACATATTGATATGCAGCATTATAAGTACCAGTTGCTTTAGCATTCAATGCAAAATTATATTCTTCTGTATCATTTATTTTTGTATTATCTATAGTTAGATATATTTTTGTTCCTGCTTCAATTGAATCTCCTGGTGAAATTAAAGTTCCATCTTCTTTATGAATTTCTAATCCATCAGGTGCATTATCAATAGATGTTATTGTATATGTATTTGCTGTTACTAAGTCATTTGATGGTTCAATTGTAAGTAATCCTGTTTTAGAAATATTATCTGATTTTGTCCAATTAGTATCTCCAGTTATTGATAACGTTGCAGTCTCTGGATCTTCTTTTGTATTTGCTTCTCCTACTAATTGTTCTACATTATTCCATAATGTAGTAGAACCTAAACCGGTTGTTTGAGAAGTATATAAATCAAAAGTATTACTCTCATCACTACCTAAATGATACGATAAAATATCACTATTATTTAAATCATTTTTTGATATAGTATTTTGTAAATTCCAAATAGCTACTTGAGTAATCCACAAATTGGCCATATCTTGACCCTTTCCATTAGTATTACTTTGAATTTCTTGTTTCATATGATCTTTTTCAAGAATACCACTAATTATATCTGGATTTGAACTACCATGACCATGTGTTAAAATATAAGCTATTCTATAATCCATTTTAGAGCCTTTTGTTAAAGTTGCTTTATCTGTATGTGTATTATTTTTATCTGTACAATATAATAAATAATTACTATCACTACTTAAGAATTCTACTACATTACTAGTTGATTCACTTAAATTTATTCCTGACTTATTAAATACATATTCTTCTTTTATATCTTTTCTTTCAACTGTTGGTGGTAATGCTTCAGTATATGTAGTTGCTGCATTAACATTTATAGTAGTGCATGAAAATATAGTAGTTAATGTTAAAGCTAATATCCCTATCTTTTTCTTTTTCATTATTATAATTCACCTTACCTTTATACAATAATTATATCATGTTTTTTTATTTTTCCAATAAATTTTTAATTTATTACAAAATATTTACAGATATAGTCATAGTTTTCCACTTTTTCAACAAATAATGTGCATAATACATCATTTTTTACTACTTTATCTCCAACTAATTTATTCAATTTTATTCCTACAGTTGGATTAATTTTATCTTCCTTATTTTCTCTTCCCGCACCTAATTTAACTGAAAGCTTTCCTATTTCTAAAGCATCAATTTTTTCTATTATTCCATCTCTATCAGATTTTATTTCTATTTTTTTATCACTTATTTTTAATTTAGTAATATCTCCTTTTTGATATGTAACAAATTCTAAAAATTTATTATATGCACTTTTACTATTAATTGAGTTGATTACTTCTATTTTAGCCTCTTTTTTATCTATTTCTTTTCCCATACTAACCATTTCAGATGCTAATTCAATACATAAATCCGTAAGTTTTCCAGCTTTTCCATTTAATATATCAATGGCTTCTTCTACTTCAATACTATTTCCTATAGAGTCACCTAATGGATTATCCATATTTGTTATCATAGTTCGTACTTCTTTACCATAAAAATTTCCTATTTTAATCATTAATTCAGATAATTTACTAGCATCTTCTTTTGTTTTAATTAATGCTCCTTTACCTAATTTTATATCTATTAATATTTTATCAGCCCCACCTGCAATTTTTTTACTCATAATACTAGTTGCAATTAAAGGGATTGATTCTACAGTAGCAGTTACATCTCTTAAAGCATAAATCATCTTATCAAGTGGTGTTAAATTAGCTGTTTGACTTGTTACTACCATACCAATTTGTTTTACTTCTTCTTTTACTTGACTATCTGTTAAATCTGTTCTAAAACCTGGAATAGATTCTAATTTGTCAATAGTACCACCTGTATGACCTAAACCTCTTCCACTCATTTTTATTACAGGAACTCCTAGGCTTGCAACTATAGGTGCAATTATCATTGTTGTTTTATCTCCTACACCACCAGTTGAATGCTTATCAACCTTTATTCCATCGATATCTGAAAAATCTAAAATATCCCCACTTTTTATAAATATATCTGTTAAATTAAATATTTCTTCATCATTCATTCCATTTATACATATAGCCATTAATAAAGCAGACATCTGATAATCTTTGACTTTCTTTTTTAAATACCCATTAAATATAAATTCCAATTCTTCTTTAGTTAAATTTTTTCCTAATCTTTTCTTATTTATAATATCTGTTATCATATAATTTCCTTTCTAAATACATTTGTATTCCTAATATTAAATCCAAGTTTTTTATACAAGTGATGTGCCGCTACTCTAGAACTATTTGAAGTTAATTCTAAATATGTTATATCTTCTTTTTTACATATATTAAATACTTCTTCTAGTAATTTAGTACCTATTTTTTTATTTCTATATTTTTCTAATACACAATAGAAATTAATATGTCCATAATATATCCCATCAACAACATCATATAATTTATTTAAAATTATATATCCCACAACTTTTTGTTCTACTAAAGCTACTAATTCTATATTATTATCTAAAGTTTTTCCTTTTCTTTCTCTATCATATACTTCTTTTAATAAAGCATTTACATCTTCTAAATCTTTAGCTTTATAATTCCTAATAATAATTTCCATATCATCACATCCTTATAATAAATTAAATATAATAATATTTTACTTTTTTTATTTTGTTATATACATTATTTATATTGTACTTATATTAACCTATCTTATTATTAATATTATAAATTATATTTTTATTATAGTAAATAAAAAAGAGAAAGATTACTCTATCTCATTTTTAAATCAATTAACTCAACTGTTCTTTTAGGATTATCTACTATTTTCTTGTGTAAACTATTATATTTTCTTATTTCTTTTATAAATTCTAATTCTTCCTTTGCAACATACATACCATAATTTTTATCATTATCAGCAATTACATATTCATCATTTCCAATAAAATAATTAATATCCACTTTAAAAATATTAGCAAGAGCAATTAATGTTTCTAAAGTTGGAATTCTGGTTTCTTTTTCATAGCAACATATACTTACTTTTGTTACATTAATTAATTTTCCTAGTTCTTCTTGTGTGAGGTTATTTTCTTTGCGCAAGGTTTTTATTCTTTGACCTAAAAGCATTTTACCACCTCTTATATAATAGTTTCTCTGAACTAATTATAATTATTCAAAAAGGTGTTTTGGTTAAAGTTAACTAATAATAAACTTTTTTATTCATTTTCAACTTCTGCATCTTTTTTTGAAGTCAAAAAGGTTACTTTTTCAGCAATAACTTCTATTACATTTCTTTTTTCATTATCTTTTTCTACTAATCTAGATTGTACTCTGCCTTTTATACCTAAAATATCACCTTTATGGCAATATTCTTTTGTATTTTGCGCAATATTATCAAATAAAGTACATTCTATAAAATCTGTATCATAAATTCCATTCATATTTTTGAAACTTCTTGGAATAGCAAGAACTAAGCTAGCAACTTGTTTTCCACTTTCAGATTTATTTACTTGTATATCCTTTGTAAGTCTTCCTACAAGGACTATCTGATTCAGCATATTATCTCTCCTTTCCAGAATCGATAATAACTTATTTTTTTTATAGATACAAATTAGTATTTTTATAAATATAATAGTATTATTTCATAAAAAAAAGAAATTCATATATCAAAATTTCTTTTTACTATATAATATTTTTCTTAAAAATCAAATTTATAAGTTTCGTTTAATTAATTGATTTAGCTCTACAGCATATTCCATAGGTAGTTCTTCTCTAAATTTATCTAGAAAGCCTAACACAATTAGTTCTGTAGCTCTTTCTTTTGATATTCCTCTACTCATTAAATAAAATAATGTATCCTCATTTATTTTAGAAACTGTTGCTTCATGTTCAATAGTACTTTCCCTATTTCTACATATATTTACGGGAATAGTATCACTTTTAGAAATTTTGTCTAATATTAAAGTATCACATTTTACAAAACTTTCACTATTTGTGGCATTATCTTTTATATCTACTTTACCTCTATAAGTTGCATTACCACCATTTTGCGCAATACTTTTAGAAATAATATTACTTCTTGTATTTTTTCCTAAATGAATCATTCTTGCACCACTATCTTGATTTTGATTAGACGAGGCAACACTTATGGTTACACATGTTCCATTAGAATTATCTCCCTTTAAAATACAACAAGGATATTTCATAGTAACTTTAGATCCTATATTTCCATCTATCCATTCCATAGTACCATTTGTATCTACTAAAGCTCTTTTTGTAACTAAATTATATACATTAGTAGCCCAATTTTGAATTGTTGAATATCTACATTTACTATTTTTTCCTACATAAATTTCTACTACCGCAGCATGTAGTGATGATTCACTATAGGTTGGAGCAGTACATCCTTCTACATAATGAAGAGATGAATTATCATCTACAATTATTAAAGTTCTTTCAAATTGTCCCATATTTTTACTATTAATTCTAAAATAGCTTTGTAATGGTCTATCTAATGTTGTATTTTTTGGAACATATATAAAACTTCCACCACTGAATACAGCTGAATTTAATGCTGAAAATTTATTTTCATTAGAATTTACTATTTTACCAAAATACTTTTTTACTAAATCAGGATACTTTTTCATAGCGTCCTCAATTGATGTAAAAATAACTTTCTTCTTCTGTAATTCTTCTAGCATATTATGGTATATAACTTCACTTTCATATTGAACACCCATACCACCTAAATGTTGTTCACTCTCTAAAACACCTAAATCTTCTAATTCATCTTTTACTGGTTTTAATACATTATTCCAATCACTTTCTATTTTTTCATCAGCTTCATTACTTTTATAATATATTATTTTATTAAAATCTAATTTTATTTCAGGACCAAACATAGGCATATCTTGATTAATAAAAGAATTATAACCACTAAGTCTAAATTCTCTAATCCAATCAGCTTCTTTTTTTATTTTAGAAATTTTTTCTATATTATTTTTATTAATACCTATTATTTCCATAGTATCACCAGTTTCTTTATTTTTTTCTTAATTTTTTTATTTCATCTCTAATAAGAAAAATTTGATCTTGATAATGACAATTTTTCTCCCAATCCACTGAAACTTTTTTTCTCAACATTTTAGGTACTTTTATACTATTATTTATTCTTTTTTCTATAATACGAATTCTATCTTTAAAATATAGATTTGAATATAGCATTTTATCTTCTAATTCTTCCATTTCTATATAAGGTTGTTTTTTTAAATCTTCAACAAATAAATCATCACATAAAATTCCACATATGCAATTTTCATTTATTTGACTTGGATCTTCTGCAATTAACTTAGTACCATATTCTAATCCATATGAAGTAGTATTAGAATATGGTAAACGTTTTATCAATGGATAAGTTTCTTCTGGTACAATAATATTATGATATTTATTATCACTTATATCATATACAACTAATGCTTTAGGCATAATATTATCTACTAATACCCCTTCTTCTTTCCAATATAATCTTAAATCTACTAAATTTATTTTACTAGTTTCTATTTTTTCCATTTCTTATTACCTCTAAAATTCTTTCTACGGCATCACTTGGTAATAATGCACATTTCTTTCTATTTGGTTGCATATATATATCTTCATATACTAATAATTCACCTAGTAATTCTTTATCATATTCTTTTTCATTAATCATATTTTGATAGTTTAAAATAATTTTTTCTGCTTCATCTAATGTTTTTCCAATTAAGCTTTTTATAATTATACTAGTAGCAGATGTACATATAGCACAAGCTTCTCCATCAAATAAAATATCTTTTATTACACCATCTTCTTCTTTTAGCATCATATCTATATTATCAATACATGATTCATTATTAGTATTTTGAAATATATATGACTTATCATCTTTTAAGCCCTTATTGATAGGATTTTGATAATTATCTAATATTATTTCTCTTCTAGTTTCTTTATCCATTTATATCACCACTTTAAATATATCTTTACTATTTTTTAATGCTTTTATTAATACATCTATTTCTTCTTTTGTATTATATAAACATAGACTAACTCTACAAGTATTTTTTATATCTAAGTCATCTTTTAATACTTTAGCACAATGATTTCCTGCGCGTATTGCAATATTATAATGATTTAAATACACTGATGTATCTTGACTAAATACTCCTTCTACATTGAAAGCAAGTATACCACTTTTACTATTTTTATTATATAAAATAATGTTAGGTATTTTAGATAATTCTTCTACCATATATTCTTTTAATTCTAGTTCGTATTTATGAATTTTATCTATTCCTATTTTTTTAATATATTTAATTGCTTCACCTAAACCAATAACTTCTGCAATTGGAGGAGTACCTGCTTCAAATTTAATAGGTGCAGTCTTTAAGACATATTCACCAGTTGACTCAAAGTTTTGATTCATACCACCACCATATTTTAGTGGTTCAGTTTTATCTAATAATTCTTTTTTACCATATAAAATACCAACACCAGTAGGTCCCATCATTTTATGAGCTGAAAAAGCTAAAAAGTCTATGTTAGATTTTTCTACATCTATTTTATAATGAGATATACTTTGAGCAGCATCTACTACAAAATATATATTTTTATCTTTACAAATTTTACCTATTTGCTCTATATCTCTTATATCACCTATTACATTAGAAATATGTGCAACTGAAATAACTTTAGTTTTATCAGTAATAGTTTTTTCAATATTTTCTATACTTAATTCACGATTTTCATCTAATGGAATATATCTTACTTTTATACCAATTTCTTTTTGTAATACTAACCAAGGTAAGATATTTGATGCATGTTCTGCTTTATTAATTAACACTTCATCATCTTTTTTTAAATATTTTTTAAAGAAACCAAATGCTATTAAATTTAATGATTCTGTAGTACCACTAGTATATACAATCTCAGATATATTTTTAGCATTAATTAAATCCCTTACAAGTTCTCTAACTTCGTCATATTCCTCATTAGTTTTCATAGCATTATCGTAATCACCTCTATGAATATTAGAAGTATATTTAGTATAATAATCTACCATTTTGTCAACAACACATTTTGGTTTTAAAGTTGTTGCACCATTATCGAAATAAATAACCCCATTTTTTAAAATAGGAAAATCATCCCTATTCATATAATCACCTTCTATATATTTTCTATATTTTCTTTAAACATATTTAATTCTTCACTATCTTTACCACTATTTATTAATAATGAACTAACTAATAATTTTATAGCAGTATCATAACTTATACCTCTACTCATTAGATAAAATAAACTATCTTCTTTAAATTTACCTATATAAGCAGAATGTGATGAAGAAACATTATAATTATCTATTAATAATTTAGGTAATATAGTACTATTTCCATTTGTTAAGTTTATAATTTGATTTTCTTGATTACAAATACAATTTTCTATATTTTTTGGAACAATTCCACAAATATCAAAATGTAGTTTATTATTTAGGACATTCACACCATGATTGTAGATATTACTAATAGTATTTTTTATATTATGATTTACTGTAATAGAGGTATTATTGTCATTGTAATTAATAGTACTATAATGATATTCTACTTCTGCAGATTCATGATTTAGGTTAATAACTACTTTACTATTACTATCATAATTATAATGATATACTTTTAAAACTACATCTTTTTCTATATTATAAATTCTATTATTTGCTTCTTTATCATAGATGTATAATTCTTTTGAAGAAGTAATTGTTATTTCTTTATTACCTATATCTATTTTATTCATTACTTATCTTCTTTCTTACATCATTTATACCATTATAACCATTTTTTTCTGTTTCAAAAGCTAATTCTATATTACCTGATTTTGTGATCTTTCCATCTGTCATTATATGAACATAATCTGGATTTATATATTCTAATATTCTTGGATAATGAGTAATGATTAAAACTGATGTATCTTTATTTTCTTTTAAATAATCATTTATATTATGACACACTATTTTTAGACTATCTACATCTAAACCTGAATCTATTTCATCCAAAATAATAAATTTTGGCTTTAACATTTTTAATTGAAGAATCTCATTTTTCTTTTTTTCTCCACCTGAGAAACCTTTATTCAGTGACCTATGAATCATATCTTCACTTAATTCTAAATCTTTAAGACATTTATCTATATTTTTTATAAAATCAAAATAATTAATTCGCTCATTAGTTAATTCAGTAGTTGCAGTTTTTAAAAATTCACTATTAGTAACACCATCTATAACTGTTGGATCTTGCATTGCTAAAAATATTCCCAATTTAGCACGTTCATCCACACTTAAATTAATTATCGATTTATTATTAAATATAATATCTCCACTAGTTAATTCATATTTATAATTACCCATAATAACTTTAGATAGAGTAGATTTTCCTGTACCATTAGGTCCCATAATAGCATGTATTTCTCCATCATTTATTTTTAATGATAAATCTTTTAAAATTTTACTTTTACTATCTTTAGTTATTACGTTTATTTTATCTATTTCTAACATATAATCAACTCCAATTATATTTTATTAAAATATTATCAAAAAATTTGTTACTTTTTGAAACAGTTATATTCTATCACATATTTATATCTTTTTAAATAAAAAGAACACTTTTTGTGTTCTTTTAAGCTGCTTTTCCTCTACCTTTCTCATTACCTAAATAATTAAATTTATCATATATAGCATTACTATCATTTGCTTGCTCTACTGGTTGAACCAACATATTAGCTTCTGCTACTGCACGATTTAATTCATCAAGTCCAGCAACTTGTCCACTTAAATCTGTATTACGTATTTCTAATTGTTTTATAGTTCTATCTTGCTTATCTACAATAATTAATAATTTAGCATTTTTTCTTTTTTCTTCTAATAATTGCGCTCTAGATGATTCTAATTCACTTTTCAAAGATTGATTTTCTATAGCTTGACCTTCACCATATTCTCTAACTATTTTTAAATTTTCTTCCAAAACAGCATTTTTTCCTGCTAAATCATCAATTTGCTCTCTTTGTCTTTTATTTTCAGCTACTAAGTTAATAATCGTTAATTTAGCATTTTGTATACCTGGCGTTGCAATATCATTATCAGTTAACTCATATTTTTTATTTTGCTTATCATCAGACTTATTACTATCTTCAACTACATTATTTTCTGCAGTATCTTCTTCTTCATCGGTATCTTGCTCAATTTCATCTTCTACAGTATCTTCTTCTTCATCAGCGTCTTGTTCAATTTCATCTTCTGCGGTGTCTTCTTCTTCATCAGTGTCTTGATCAATCTCATCTTCTGCAGTGTCTTCTTCATCATCAGTATCTTGCTCAACCTCATCTTCTGCAGTATCTTCTTCTTCATCAGTGTCTTGATCAATCTCATCTTCTGCAGTATCTTCTTCTTCATCAGTATCTTGATCTACATTATTTTCTGCAGTATTTTCTACATCACTAGTATCTTGGCCTACATTATTTTCTGCAGTATTTTCTACATCACTAGTATCTTGACTTACATCATTTTCTGCGGTATTTTCTATTTCATTAGTATCTTGATCTACATTATTTTCTGCAGTATTTTCTGCTTCACTAGTATCTTGACCTACATTATTTTCTGCGGTATTTTCTATTTCATTAGTATCTTGACCTATATTATTTTCTGTAGTATTTTTAACCTCCATAGCATCCATGCCTATTCCGTTATTTTCCTGATTCATTTCTGCTTGATCAGATTGAACAGTAGGTATATCTGGTATTGAACTCAAAGCATCTTTATTTTCTTCTGGTTCATTTGATACTTTATTATCATTTACTATTTCCATTTGTTGTTGAGTATCTATATTTGAATTTCCTACTTCATTAGGTATTTCGTTTATAATTTGATTTTGAATTGGTATATCTATATTAGGCATTATTTCTTGCATCTGATTTTCAGGAGCTTTGGTTTCTTCTGGTTGATTAGCTTCTACCTGTTGTCCCACAGATTGTTCTTCTGGCTCATTTTTTTCAATATTTTGTTGTAACATACTTGGATTAAATTTTACTATTTTACTATTTGGTTCTACAGATGTAAAATAGTAATCATCATTTAATTCTGCAATATAACTATAGTAACCATTTGCTACATTTAATCCATCAAATGTATATATAGCAGCTTCAGAAAATTGATTTGCAAATAAAAAATCTCCACTCATTCCCATAACTTGAATAATCTGATCTTTTTTTGCTTGATTATTTGCCGCTAATGCTTCATTATTTGCAGGATTATTTTTACTATTAACAAGTGCTACTACTGATTCTTGTGTTGGAGTATTTTTCTCTACTAATAATAAATTATTTTCTATTAACTTTATAGATTTATTTTCAAAAGGTATTAATACATTACCATTTTTATCTATAACACCTATTGATGTAGCTGCAGCATGATTAATAGCTTCTTTTAAATTTATATTAGCAATGTAGTTTCCATTAGGTAATTCTCCATTAGGCATAAAATAATATAAAGTTTTATCATCTACCTTACCATAAATACATTCTGTATTAGGATACCCTTTATCTTGTACTGTTCCTTTTAATATTTCCATAGCTACACCACCTATTTTATACTATATATAGTATAATATCATATATTTTTTATTTTAACAATAAATTGTATAAAATTATTTAATAAATATCATAATATATATGAATACTTGCTGTGTTCACATAGGCAACCTTAGGGTTGCTTTTCTTTTTATATTTGATAAAATATAATTGGTGGTAGTATGGATACAAAAAAACAATTAACCATAGGTATGTCCCTACTTTTTATATTTGTAATATCTTTTTTTGGAATAATAATAATCAATATTAAAAATAAAGAATTATTACTTCCTAAAGTAGAGAAAAAAATGGATTCATATATTAAAAATAAATATATAGATATAAGTAATAATATAAATATAAATAAAGCTAAATATAATAATTCTAAAAACCAATATGAAATCAAAGTATCATCAAAAGATAATAATAATTTATATTTTATGGTTTATTATAAAAATAACAAATTTTCTAATACATATAAAAATGATTATATTAAAGGTAATAGTCTATTAAATTATTATAAAAAAAGTTTTCTAAAAAAATTACCAAAATCCAAAAAATATATAAATACTGAAATTTCATTTACTAAAAGTTTAAATAATTATAGTAGTATTGTAAAAAAAGCTTTAATTGACAACGATAATATAGCTGAACTTTCAATATATAGTATAAAGTCAGATACAATAGTTCCTAACTTTAATAATGATAGTTTAATAAATTATATTAATAATTATTATAAATATATAAATAATAGTAATTTAAAACCCAAGTATTATAATTTAATCTTAACCAATAAGGATGATATAACTAAATCATTAGAAATAAATAATTTAAATGAAGAATTAATTATTAATAATTTAGAAGAAATAGTAACTAGTATAGTAAATAATGATAAAACTATAACTAAAAAATATGATTTTAATTATAAATATAGTGACTAATTATTTAAAAATGTAATAATAGCGTCACCAATAAATATTAATAATACTAAGTATGTTATAACACTTGGTATTTTTTTTATTATTTTATCAACTAAAGGTTTTATTAAATAGATTACTACTAATGACATAGTCCCCCAAACTAAGCTTATTTCTAAAGCAATGTAATGACCAATATTAAATTTTAGATCACTATAATCCCAAAATACTTTATTAAATAGTTTTTCTATTAAAATTCCTCCTAGTAATTCTATTAATGTTAAAACTATTGTAGATATTAAAAATACTAATACTATTTTCAGATATCTTGGTACTTTTATTCTATTAAATACTAATCTCATTATAATTATTATTAAGACTGTACCTAAGCCATATACTGGTATCCATGGTCCATACATTATACCATTATTCATATTTTTAAAGAAAAATGTTTTAAGAGTTGTTTCTATAATATAGCCTATACAAGAAAATACTAAAAACACATTAATATAATAAGTTATTTTTTTCATACAATCACCTAATTATAGTATGTACAAAAAAAAAGAGAAATATCTCTTTTTAGCAAGCTATACTACTTCCTAAGATAATAGCAAGTAATATATATAATACTAATATAATTAAGTAATTACTTCTGCCTCCACGGCATGTATTTTCTTGGCAAGACATTATTTATACACCTCCTTAAATATAAGCACCTAGAATAATAATTAAAAGAATAAATAATACTAATATAATAGCAGTTGATGAAACATAATTACCCATAGTAATTTCCTCCTTTTTTATGGTATTCACATTATTTTATGGCAAAAACGTTATTTGTGTGATTATATATATCTAATTTATTTATTTTTTTATGTTAATTTACAATATGTTTTTTTATTTTTATTTACTTATAAACCTTTTTAAATTATGATAATATTGGTGATTATTATATGGATAGTACTAAGTTTTTACTAATTTTATCAATTTTACCATCTGTGATATTAGGTATTATGATTTATAAAAAAGATGTAGTTGAAAAGGAACCTAAAAAGTTATTAATACTATTATTATTAGGTGGCTTAGGAGCTGCAGTATTAACACTAGTTATTTCACTACTTTTAGATTCTTTTTTACCTGATTTTGATGATTCTATGAAAGTTAGTGAATTATATTTAATCATATATACTTTTATTAAAATAGCTTTAGTAGAAGAATTTAGTAAATGGATTATTCTTAAAAAAATAACTTGGACTAATAAAGAATTTAATTATATATTTGATGCAATTGTATATGCAGTATTTATAGCACTCGGGTTTGCTACTATAGAAAATATTTTATATGTAACTGGTACAAATGGAGGCTTTGCTGTTGCTATTTTAAGAGCGCTACTATCAGTTCCAGGGCATGTTTTTGATGGTGTTTTTATGGGATATTATTATGGACTTAGTAAACAAGCCGAAATTAATGGTAATAAAAAAATTATGAAAAAAAATATGATATTAAGTTTACTACTACCTACAATACTACACTTTATATTTGATTATCTATTGACATCTAATAATGATTATTTACTAATTATATATTTAGTATTTGTAATACTCTTATATATAAATGCCTTTAAAAGAATAAACCAACTATCAAGTATTACTGTAAGTCTTGATAATAATCAAAATCATAAATATTGTACTAATTGTGGACATGAAATAAGTGGCAATTTTTGTAGTAACTGTGGCTGCCAAGTCAAGTAAATTTAAAAAAATACTTATATTTAATTGCACATTATTACTTTTTTTGTTATTATAATTAATTGTTAGGAGGATTTTATGAAAAGTAGAAAAAAGATTGTATATTTAATGTTAATTTTAACTGTTTCTTTATTAATAACTGGTTGTGGAAAAAGTGCTAAACTAAAGAATAATACTACTGTAGTATCTATGAGCAAAAATAAAATTAGTTCTGATGATTTTTATAATGAATTAAAGAAAGATTCTATAGAAAAACTAATTAATATGATTGATCATAAATTACTTGATAAGAAATATCCTAGTGATAGTGAAGAAGAACAATCTATAAATAGTCAAATAGAAAATGTTAAATCATACTATAAGGATAATGAAGATTCATATCTTGCAGCTATTAAGTCTTATTTTGGAGTTAATAGTGAAGATGAACTTAGAGATGTATTATCATTAGAATATAAAAGAGAAAAAGCCGTTAAAGATTATGTAAATAAACATTTAACTGATGCTGAAATAAAGAAATATTATGATGAGAATATTTATGGTGATATTAAAGCTAGTCATATATTAATATCTGTTGAAACTAATGATAAAATGTCTGATGATGAAAAAGAAAAAGCTAAAGAAAAAGCTCGTAAAAAAGCTGAAAAAATAATTAAAGAATTAGATGATGGTAAAAAGTTTAGTGAACTTGCTAAAAAATATTCTGATGATGACGCTACTAAAAATAAAGGTGGAGATTTAGGATATTTTAATAAGGATGATATGGATGGAAGCTTTTGGAATGCAGCATTAGAATTAAAGAAAAATGAATATACAAAAGAACCTGTTGAATCATCATACGGATATCATATTATTCTTAAAACTGGACAAAAAGAAAAGAAAACTCTAAAAGGTCTTAAATCTAGTATTAAAGAAACTTTAACTACTAATAAACTAAGTGATGATAAAACTCTATATTATAAAACTTTAATGTCTATCAGAGAAGATAATAAAGTTACTTTTAAAGATGATGATTTAAATAAACAATATAATGATTATATGGATAATTTAATAAAGCAAGCTAATGGTTCTACTGATGCACAATAAAATACTCTAATGAGTATTTTTTGTTTTATATAATATATTATTTTTATCTTCATATACTTTTATAAAATCTATATTATCTTTAAAATAATTATAAATCTTATACTTTTTATCTATTAAATAATAATCAAAATTATATTTTTTTATTAATTTGTCAGTATTAATATTCTTTGAAATATTTATATAATCTTTGTAATTATAGTTAGAATATAAATCTGCTCTCCCATCTACAAATACTTTAATATCTTTACTAATTAAATAGCCTCCATCATCATATAAATTAAATAATCTTTTTGGTTTTTCTTTTTTTATTATAGATATCATTTTATCAGATAGATATTTAACATCTATTCTTTTTTTTATATTAGGCATATTTATTATAAAGATTATACATAACAAAATACTTGTAATTAGTAATATTACATTAGTATTTTTATCATTTTTTCTTGGTTTTATATAATTAAATATAAAGAATGAAGATACTATATATAAATAATTAGAAAATCTAAAACTTTTTATTCCTAAAGCTATAAATATAATTAATAAAACTAAATCTATAAAATTTATTTTTTCTTTACTTTTTATAATTATTAATAATAGTATTGTTATAAAACCAAAATATATATAATTATTAGGAATTATTTTTATAATAGGTTGCCATTCTGTAATATTTTGTTGCATAGTAATATTAAATATATTTTCATATGGATATATAAGCATTTTATAGCCATGGGGATTTATACAAATAGCGATGATACATAGTAATAATACTATAGTATATTTTTTTATTTGAATATTTGATAGTTTATCTGACTTTATATATTTATTATTAAATGAAAATATACCCGTAACTATAAACATTAATATTAATATATAACTTAAATTAGAAGAACCTCCATGT
>CANRQD010000004.1 GCA_947632685.1 uncultured Bacilli bacterium
ATAAAAAAATATAAATAGAAAGGGATCAATCAATAAGAAATTAATTAATATTTCTATAAGATTGATTATACGTGATTATATGTATTATAATAAAGATGATATTTCTATGTACTATGAAAAATATGGTGATGGTAATAAATCTATTGTTATATTACCCGGTTGGGGAGATACACGACGTACTTTTCAATTTATGATAAATTATTTAAAAAATAATTATACTGTATATATATTTGATTATCCTGGTTTTGGTAAAAGTATTTTTCCTGATAGAGATTTAACTATTTATGATTATACAAATATTATTAGAGACTTTATAAAAAATGAAAATATTAATAAACCAATTATAATTGCTCATTCTTTTGGAGGTAGAATTGCAACTTTAATGGCCGGATATTATAAAGATAAAATTGATAAACTTATTATGATTGATACTGCAGGTATTAAATCTTTTAAAGGACCAATTAAATTATTAAAACAATATATTTATAAATTATTAAAAAAATTAAGTATTTTTATTCCTAAAAGAAAAAGAAATCTCTATTTAAAAAAACTAATTAAAATTTTTGGATCAAAGGACTATAAAAATCTTAATAATAATATGTATAATAGTTTTAAAAATATTGTTAATGAAGATTTAAAATATTATATAGCTAATATTCCTACTACAACATTAATTATCTGGGGTAAATTGGATTATGATACACCTTTAAGATATAGTAAATATTTACATAAAAAAATAAGAAAATCATCATTAGTTATTTTGCCTACAGCTGGACATTTTTCTTATTTAGATTATCCAACATTTACTAATAAGCTAATAAGTGATTTTCTTGAATTGAAATAAAACTATGGATTAAGTCTATTTGGCCCTCTAAATAGGAATTGGGTTTCTTTAACACTAGGTATATTTAAAAGTAGCATAGTAAGTCTATCTATTCCTATACCAAAACCACCATGTGGAGGACAACCATATTTAAAGAATTCTAAATAAAATTTAACATCTTGGTCTAATCCTTTTTCTTTGGCATTTTTTACAATTTCTTCATAACGATGCTCTCTTTGTGCACCTGTTGTTATTTCTACACCTTTCCATATTAAATCATATCCTTGTAGTTTATTATCTTTATCTCTCATATGGTAAAAAGCACGTTTATCTGCAGGATAGTCAACAACAAATAAAAATTCATGATTAAATTTATCTTTTGCTAATTTGTAACATAACCTTTCTGCTTCAGTAGTTAAATCTGTTTTTTCAGAATCTTCTACTGTATAATTATACCTTTCTTCTAATTCTTTATATACATCATTTAATGTCATAATAGGAAATGGTAATTTAGGAATATTTAAATCTATTCCAAATATTTCTTTTATAGTATCATTATAATTTTCTTTTAATTTAGAAAAACTATATGTAAGCATCTCTGCTTCTAAATTCATAACATCATGATATGAATCTATATAAGAAAATTCAACATCAAAACTAGTAAATTCTGTAGCGTGTTTATTAGTATTTGAATTTTCTGCTCTAAAAGCTGGAGCTACTTCAAATATTTTAGACATACCACTTGCCATAGCCATTTGTTTATAAAATTGTGGTGATTGAGCAAGATATGCTTTTCTATCAAAATATTTAACTTCAAATACTTCAGCACCACTTTCACTAGCAGCACCTATAAGTTTAGGAGTATGTATTTCTGTAAAATTATTATTATAGAGATACTCTCTCATATATCTAACTAGATTACTTTGTATTTCTAGCATTAACATATTTTTATCATTTCTTAAATCAATAAAACGATAATCAAGTCTTGTATCTAAATTAACTCCATTTAAATTTTTATAATTAAATGGCAACTCTAAAGAACTAGTACTAGTAACTTCAATACTATCTGGAATAATTTCCATACCATTTAATTTTACTTTAGGAGATTCCATTAATACACCTGTTACTTTTACTGTACTTTCTAATGGTAGATTACTAATTAATTCTACCATTTCTTTATTTTTTTCTTCACTTTTTTCAATAGTTACCTGAATTTTACCTGTATTATCTCTTAAAATTATAAATTGTACCCATTGAAGATCTCTTATATTATCTACATAACCACTAAATTCTATTTTTTCTCCAAAATGATTTTTTAATTCATTTGCATATATTTTTTTCATAAAACCTCCTATTAATCGTTATGATTATGATTGCAGCAATTACAATCACCATCACTACATTCATAGTTATATTCATCCATGTCATCTACTAATTTTTCATCTAAATAATAAATTAAAGCATCTAATGAAATAGTTTCTTCTTCTTTTGTTTTCGTATTTTTTATAGTTATTTCATTATTATCTAACTCTTCACTATTTAATACTGCAGTATATTTAGCATTTAATCTATCAGCCTGTTTAAACTGAGCTTTTAGACTACGAGATGTATATTCAGTATCAACAACATAACCTGCCATACGTAATTCCTGAGCTAAGTAAGCTGCATATTTTTTTTCTTCTTCATTAACATATAGCAAAAATAAATCAATATCTTCTTTTATAGGAATATTAACATTTTCTAATTCAAGTGCAAGTGCAAGACGACTTATACCTGTTGCAAAACCAATACCAGGTGTTTGTGGTCCATCTAAAATTTCACATAAACCATTATATCTTCCCCCTGCACCAATTACGTTATTACTTCCAAATCCTTCTATATCTGCTTCAATTTCAAATACCGTATGATTATAATAATCTAGACCTCTTACAATCTTTGGATTAACTACATATTCAATTTGTAATATATCTAAATATTCTTTTACTTTTTCAAATCTTTCTTTACTTTCTTCATTTAAATAATCAATAGTAGTAGGTGCATTTTTTAATATTTCGTTATCTTTATCTACTTTACAATCTAATATTTTTAATGGACTTTTATCAATTCTATTTTTACAATCATTACAAAAATCATTTATATATGGTGCAAAATACTTAACAAGTGCATCATGATATTTATTTCTTGATTCTACATCACCTAATGTATTTATATTTACTTTAATTCCTTTTAAACCTAACATTTTATAAATATTTACAGCAAGTGATATAACCTCAGCATCAATTAAAGGATCATCACTACCTAGTACTTCAACTCCAAATTGAGTTAGTTCTCTTTCTCTACCCGCTTGAGGTCTTTCATAACGATACATTGTACCATTATAATATAATTTTACAGGATTTTCTTCTCCATACATTTTATTTTCAATATAACTTCTAACAACTCCTGCAGTACCTTCTGGTCTTAGTGTTATATTTCTATCGCCTCTGTCTTTAAAATCATATGTTTCTTTAGTAACGATATCAGTAGTTTCACCTACACCTCTATGAAATAATTCAGTAGATTCAAATATAGGTGTACGAATATAATTATAGTTATATTTTTCCATTACAGAATCAATAACTGTATCAATATATTTCCATATCTTAGCTTCTCTTCCATAAATATCTTTACATCCTTTTGGTTTTGTTATCATAAATATTCCTCCTAAAATAAAAAGATGACCTACCAAAGGGCGAATATATCGCGGTGCCACCTTATTTTTTCTCATTATACTTATAACGTAGTTATACGCTTCTATTTCATGTAAGTGTCTTCAAAAATATCTCTCTAAATGTTTTCACCAACCACATTTTCTCTAAACGATTAATAATTTTTACTATTCTTACTAGAAGATAGTTTTATTATACATTATTTTTTTTAAATGAACAATACAAAATTATCATTTTTTTAATATATAAACTAATCTATAAACTTTATTTCCAGCAGTTGCTTCTTTAGTTAAATTAAACTGATTTATATTTTGTTTTTCTAATATTTCTAAATATAGTTCTAATTGTTCTTTTGTACTTATATATTTATATTCTAGAAGTTTTTCTTTCCATTTCCATTATTTCTAATTGTTCTTCTATAGTTCTATTTTCTAAAAAGTCTACAGTACATACCACTCTTTTTAAAGAGTATCTTATGTCTTTATATTTTTCAAATTATAATAACTCTTGCCTGTGGATTTGTTTCTACCTTTCTAATTATTGATTTATTATATAGTATTTTCATTATATTATCAATAAAATTATTTTATCCTTTGATATACCTTATAATCTTTTTGACTATTTTTTATTTCATTAGATAAAATATTTCCTAACTCTTCAATTGTTGTACCAATCTTTTCTAAATCATTTATATGAAATTCATCATATCTTAAATTCATAAAATTATTAAAACATATATTATATCTTTCTTTATCATTTTTTTCTAAATATGAGAAAAATACTGATAAAATACCTCCGAAACCATATAATAATTCATCATCAATATTAAAATCCATACTTATAGTATTTGGATCAATATCAATATTTTTCTTTTGTACATTATCTAATATATCTTGTTTTTTTAAATCCATATATTTATCATCTTTTAAATAATTATCATCTAAAAGTGATAATATTGTTAATTGATTAAAATACATAAATATATCTATATAAAATTTATCTATCATAAATTTTGCTTCTTCTTTATGTATATTGTTATCATATAAATATTGTATAAAATCTAATTCTTTTTTTAATGATAAAACTTCTGGATATACACTAATAAATTGATATGCAAATGCATCAAATATAGATTTATTCTTAATTAAATTAACATCATCTTTTATATGTTCTATCTCATGAACTATTGAAGGTAAAACTGTAGTAGTCATATTATTATCAAATAAAAATATATATGGTTTTAATTCACTAAAATTATATATTGTTGATGCAAAAGTAGAATTATCATTACTATTATAGTTATAAATTCTTTTATTTTTAATTAGTGAATTAAAAATTTCTAAACCTTCATTATCATTTTTATATTTATAATAATTACTAATAATTTTATAGATATAATCATCATCTAATTTTTCATATGTTGGTTGCTCTAAATAGTATAAATCATCTGCTATTATTGATAGTATATATGAAGAAAAATCTAAAAAATATTTTTTAGTTTCAATATAATTAATATCCCTTTTTTCATATATAGAATTATATATATCAATAGCCTTATCAAATAAAACTTCATCATAATTTAATTCTTTTTTATTATATTCTTGATTAGTAAATGATTCATATATCTCTTGTAATAATTCATATGTTGCAACTAATATGATAGCATCTTTTAAATCATTACAGTTATTAATTTTATCTATAATATTTTCTAATTCTTTTTCTATAGTTTTTACATTTCCTAAACATAATTTCATGATTAATCCCTCTTTGAATAGATACAACCACAATAATTTTGTCGATATAAATTATATATTTTTGATAATTCTATACTTCTTTTGTAACCATTATTTTTCTTAAAATCTGAATATAAATAATTTACATTATATTTTTCTTTTAACTCTTCTCCTATTTCATTAATCCAATTACTATTTTTATATGGACTTAATGATAATGTAGTTGTAAAATAATCAAATTTTTTTTCTTTAGCAATTTTAGCTGTTTCTTCTAATCTTAATTTATAACATTTATAGCATCTTTTACCTCTTTCTTTTTCTTCTTCTAAACCTTCTGCTATAGAGAAAAATTCCTTAGGTTCATATCTACCATCTATAATATTTATTTCATATTTTGTTTTAAATTTATTTATAAATTGATGTATTTCATTTAATCTTTTTTGATATTCTATCTCATCTGTTATATTTGGATTATAATAAAGAATTGTTATTTTAAATATATTTCCTAATCTTTCTAATACTGCTGATGAACAAGGAGCACAACAAGCATGTAAAAGTAACGTCTTTCCTTCATCTATTTTACTTATTTCTTCTTCCATTAATAAATTATAGTTCATATAACCACTTCCTAAATAAGTATCTGTATTTTAACATATTTTGTAATTTTTAACAATAAAAATCATAGTATTAACTATGAATAATATACAATTTTCTTTTTTAGTAACTTCCATAGCAGGTCTTTCTACTATGCTAGGAATGATACCTATATTTTTAAAAATAAAAAATAAAGATAATATTATTAATGCATCTTTAGCTTTTGCTAGTGGTGTAATGCTTTCTGTATCTTTATTTTCTTTATTTCCAGAAAGTTTATCTCTTCTTGGAGAAAAATATAATAGTAAAGGAATATTTATAGTAGTTTTACTATTTGTCATAATAGGCCTTTTTTTAGCAAGTTTTATTGATAAAGTATTCAAACACATTGATAACAAATTATATAAACTTGGAATAATAAATAGTCTTGCTTTAATGTTACATAATATTCCTGAAGGTATACTAACCTTTAGTACTACAACAGTTAATGTAGGTTTAGGTATTACTTTAGCCCTTTCAATACTTTTTCATAATATTCCTGAAGGTATAAGTATATCTGTACCTATATATTACTCTACAAAAAGTAAATTTAAAGCATTTATATATACATTTATATCTGGATTTTCTGAAATACTTGGTGCTGTTATAACATACATATTTTTATATAAATATATAACTAATGCATTTATAGGAGTAATACTTTCACTTACTGTAGGTATTATGTCATATATATCATTACAAGAACTTCTTCCTACAGCTTTTAGTTATAAAAATAAAAAAATCACAATTATATTCTTTATAATTGGATTTGTATTTATGTTATTTTTTAAATAATCTATAGTACTTAATTATTATTTATGCTCATTATCTTTTAAATTTTTATTTTTTATTTTTTTATAAAAAGTATCATATTCTTTTGTTGTATTAGTTATAGTTCCAATTGGTTTTAATATATATGTAGCAAGTTTTGCTTTTAATGTTGGTTTATAAGTATTATCATCTTCTTTATAAATCATACCTGATTTTAATTCATCATTAATTCTTTTTTGAAACATATCATCTAAATATATATCTTTCATATCACTAACGTTAATGCTTCCATTATCAACTGCATAAAAAATCATATGATAAGAAACACTTCTATCGATAAAAGTAGGCCCGATAATTGTAAATAAAATTAATAATAGAACACAAGTAATATAATTTAATATAGCTTCAAAATGATCACCTTTAAATTTTAACCATATTATTACAGAAAAAATTCCAGCTATTACAGATATTAAACAAGCTCTAAAAAACAAGACATTATCTAAAAAGCTAAAACATACTAATAATATAATATATATAATAAAACTAATTAACCAGCCTAGTATACAAACTAAAAATTTCTTTCTAATACTCATTTTATAATTACCTTTCTTAATATATAAACACTTATTATTTAATTAATTATATAACATTTTATATCCTAACTCAATAAATAAATATAATAGAAATACGATTATAATTATTTTTTTAATTTTATTACTAAGCATATTATAATACTAATAGCTATTAATATAATTAGAGATAATTTATAATTAGTGATAATATAACTAATTACAGAAAAGTGAATATCATCAGGTAGTAATACATCTATAGTATCGAGTTTTTCTTTATTATATAAGATATCAAGTGTACCTATTTTTTCATTTTTTTTCATATTTGGAGTTAGTACTTTTTTACCATTATATTTAAAAGTGACATTATCTTTTATAAAATCATTTTTTAAATATTCTTTTATATCTTTTTTTGAATATATATTTATTTTATCTTTTGTAGCATATTTTGTTTTTATTGTTACTAAAAGTTCACCTTTATTTACTAAATTATGAAATTTATAATTTTTAAAATAATAACTATATATATTAGTTGCATCAATAAGATAATCTTCTATACTATTTGCATTAGTAGTAACTAATAAATAATTTATATTATTTTCTTTATCGATAGCGGTTGTTGCTAGTGAATATAGTGCATTACCAGTATAACCTGTTTTAGCTCCTAATATATAACTATCATTCATATTATATTTAGTTGCTGAATTACGAAATGAGTTTTTTACTGTTATTTTATAGTTTTTAAATGTATAATTTTTAGTTTCATATATTTTATTAAATTTTTTATTTTTTAAAGCTTCTTTTAATAATATTGCAACATCATTTACAGTAGAATAATGATTATTAGAATCTAATCCTACTGGATTTTCAAAAGAAGTATTTTTAAGTCCTAATTCTTTAGCTTTTTTATTCATTAATTTTACAAAATCTTCTTCTGTATTTGCTATAGATGTAGCAATAGCCATAGTAGCATCAGCCCCACTTGTTAAAAACATACCATATAGTAAATCATCATAAGTTAATTTCATTCCATCAGTTAAACCCATTACATAGGCACCTGTACCATCTAGACTATCAAACATATCTTGCCTTATAGTAATCTCCTCTTGATAATCATCAATATTTTCAATAGCAACCAATAATGTCATAATTTTTGTAAGACTTGCAATACTTGTTTTTTCATCTTTATTTTTAGAATATACTACACTATTATCTTCTAGATTATATAATACAGCATATTTACTATTAATTTCTAATGCAGATACATTAGTAGTTAGTAAAAATAATAAAATACCAAATATAATAATATTAATTTTTTTCATCTTATCACCCAATTTATTTTTAATTCAATATATATTCTTTTATCTCACAATTATTTGGCAAATATTTTTCAATTTGGCCATCTTTTGGTAATTCATTAAAATAAAAATGAATTGCTCTTGCTACACCACCATATGTTACTAGAAGTATATTTTTATTTTTATATTTTTCTTTAATTTCATCTATAAAGGAATGAACTCTTTTAAATAATTCAGGAATAGTTTCTAGATTATCTATTTTAACTTTAGAATAATAATTCCAATATTAAGTATAATAAAAATTATCAATTTTTGTATTTGTTAAATGTCCATAATTTCTTTCTTCTAATCTTTTATCATATATTACATTAATATGATTACTATTTATAAGATCACAGGTATGTCTTGTTCTTAAAAGTGGTGAGCAAATAATCATATCTATATCTAATTTTTTAACTATTTTAGATGCTTCTATAGCTTGATTTATTCCATTATCATTTATATCTTCATCTAATAAACTTCCATTGTATATATCTAAAACATTACTAGTTGTTTCACCATGTCTAATTACATATAACTTCATTTTTTATATTCCCCTTAATATCCTTTTTTAAAAGTGCCATAATTGCTGTTATTAATAAAATAAAATCTCCTCCTACCATAAACCAGCTATGATAATAAACATAATATGAACCATAGAATATACCTGTTGTTATTCCAGATATTCTAACTAATTTCATGTTTGATTGCCATAAACAATATGTTCTAATAATTGAACCTATAGTTGGCAATAATGAAATCCATCCTGCCCATGAAAAATAACAATTAACTATAATTATTCCTTCAAATAAAAATAAAATTATTAAATATACTACTTTATTAAATCTATTTTTATTTATAAATATAAATGTCCGTATTAAATTTATTATACTTAAAATTGCACCTGTAAAAGCTGATATTATAAAATCATATATTGCTTCAAAAAGACAATTTAATGATTGAACATATAAAGATTTTTTTCTATTCTTAATGCTAATACTAACACATAAAGCTAATAATGCTAAAATACTAAATATCATTTTACATCTTCTCCTAAGGCTATTTTAAATACTTACTTTTTGTAATAATTTTTTCGTTTGTGTGATCTCTAGTTGGATCCATAATCTGATTTTCTAAACTACGATAGTGCATTTTATTTTCTTCTAATAATTTATCAATTAATTCAGCAGAATATCGCCAGTTATCTTTTTTATCTAATTTTCTATCAGTTGTTTTTTTATAAAAACTATGTGACAATTTATTTTTTTTATTATTTAAATTTATCATAATTTAACCTTCTTTCATAATAATTATAAATAGCATCTTAGCTAATTTTTTCTTTTTAGTAAACAAACACATTCAACGTGATAAGTATTTGGAAACATATCATATGGTTTTATATAATTAATATTATAATTATCTTTTAATAACTCTATATCTCTTACTAAGGTAATTGGATTACATGATATATATATAATATTTTTAACTTTTAATTTATTAATTACTTCTATTACATTTTTATGTAATCCATTTCTTGGTGGATCTACTATAACTGTATCTATATCTTTATAAGTATCATTTATTTTAGCTTCTACTTTTCCTAATATAAAAGAAATATTATCTATATTATTTATTTTTCTATTGTATTTAGCATCATCTACAGCATCACTTACTACCTCTATACCAATTACTTTATCTACTAATAAAGAAATATAAATACCAATTGTTCCTGTACCACAATATAAGTCTAATACATTTTTTGAATTTAATTTTTTGATAGTTTTTCCTATATCATTATATATTTTTTCTGTAATATAGGGATTAACTTGAAAAAATGAATTTTTACTAATCTTATATTTCATATTACCTATTTTAGATATAATATAATCTTTTTTTGTTATTTTCTTATCATTAATAATTAATACATCTACTACTTTTAATAATTCACTATAATCATTAATCCTACCTTCTAATATTAACATTACCTCATTAGTAATATTTCCTAATTTTATGGTAGCTTTATTTAAATTAGTTTCCCTTTTTACAACCTCTTTTAATACCTTAATTACATCATTTATTTTGTTATGGACTAATAAACATTTATCTATTTCTATTAAATCATTACTGCTTTTTTTATATAAACCAATTTTATCTTTTTTTATATGTAATACTATTTTATATCTATAATTATAAAAGGTATTATACTCAATTTTCTTATATTCATCTACATAAAAATTTCTAAATAATTCTTTAATTTTATTTTCTTTAAACTCTTCTTGAGATAAATCTTTTATATGTGAAATATTACAACCTCCACAAATATCATAATATCTACATTTAGGAGTTACTCTAATATCAGATTTATTATTATATTTTGTTACTACTGCTTCATTATATTTTTTATTTTCTTTAATTATTTTTATTTCAATATCTTCATCTTTTAAAGCATTTTCAACAAATATAACTTTATTATTAAATTTTAATATTCCTCTACCATAATAATCTAATTTATCTATTTTCATAATACAATTTCCTCTTCTTAATTATAGCATACAATATATTTTTTTTACCATACTAATTATAGGTGATTATATGGATAAAATTGTTAATAAGATTAAAAAAACAATTGGTTATAGTAAAGATTATATTTTTAAAGAAATTAATATTGATAAAGAAAAAGTTTATTTTATGTTTAGTGAAGTATTATGTAGTGGTAGTGATATAAACGATTTTATCTTAAAAAAGTTTTCTCATATTAAGAAAAAGGATTTAAAAAATATTATTAATATATTACCTGATAATAATATTAAAAATATTAAAGAAGATGAAATTGTAGCATATATGAATAAAGGTTTTATAGTATGTTTAGTTAGTAATAATATTTTAGCAATTGAAGTAAAAAGAACGCTTGAACGTGGTATTACTACAATAGAGAGTGAATTATCAATAAGTGGTCCTAAAGATTCTTTTTCAGAAAATTTTAATACTAATTTAGGACTTATTAGAAGAAGAATTAAATCTAGTAATTTATGGTGGGATGAAATAACTATTGGTAAAAGTAGTGAAACTAAAGTTGGTATTTTATATATGAATGATATTGTTGAGGAAGATTTAGTAAATAAAGTTAAAGATAAATTATCTAATATTTCAATAGATGCCATTATAGATTCATCTTATTTAAAAGATATTTTAGAAGATAATAATGATAGTTTTTTCCCTACTATTATGTCTACAGAAAGACCTGATAAAGTTTCTATGGCTTTATTAGAAGGAAAGATTGCTATACTTATTGATATGTCCTCATATGCACTTATATTACCTAATTTTTTTATAGATTTTTTTCATACTGTTGATGATTACTATCAAAAATCTATTAATACAACTTTCGTTAGAATAATACGTTTATTTGCATTTTTTATTGCTATATTTTTACCTGCTGCATATATTGCAGTTACTACTTATAATCAAGATGCTATACCTATGTCATTATTACTCTTATTAAAAGCCCAAAGAGCTTTTGTTCCTTTTCCTGCAGTAGTTGAAGCTTTATTTATGATAATATCATTTGAAATACTTAGAGAAAGTGATCTTAGAATGTCATCAACAACTGGTAGTGCAATATCAATTCTTGGTGGTCTAATTTTAGGTGATGCAGCAGTATCAGCTGGAATAATGTCCCCTATTATGATAATTATTATTGCTTTATCATCAATTGCAGGATTTGTATTTACATCAATAGAACTAGTTAATGCTATTAGAATGTATAGAATAATATTTTTAATACTTTCATGTATTTTAGGTTTATATGGAATATATTTAGGAGCTGTATATCTTCTTTATAAATTAATTACTTTAACATCATTAGATAAACCTTATCTAGCACCTTTTTCTCCTTTTATTAAAAGTGAAATGCGTGACTCAATTTATAAAGAATCTAATAATTCTAATAAATATAGAAATCCTATATTAACTAAAAATAAATATAGAGGTAGATATAAATGAAAAAATTAATATATATAGTCATATTTTTATGTTTAATATTTGGAACTAATAATTATCAAGAATTAAATAGTATTTCTATTATTACCAATATTGGCATAACTAAAAATAAAGATAATTATAATATGATTTATCAAGAAATAATACCTACAAGAGAAGATGATAGTATAAAAAACAAATATAAATATTATTCCACTGTTGGAAATAGTTTAGAAGAATGTATGAAAAAACTAGATGAAAAAATAACTAAAAAAATATACCTAGAGCATTTAGAAAATATAATTATAAATACTGATGATAATAAACTTATACTTGATTTTAATCATATATTTGATAATGAATTTGATAATTTTAATGTTTATATTACTTATAATAAAGTAAAAGATGTAATTAAATATAGTAATAATTATAAATATATTAATAATTTAGTAGATAATAAAATTACATATAAAAAAATAAAAATAAATAAATATGAAAATAGAAAATCTATGTTACCTGTTATTGGTATAAAAAATAAAAATTTAGTATTCATAAAATATAAGAATCTAGGTGATATAAATGATTAAAAGAGATATTTCTATGGTAGCATTAATATTTTTCTTAACCAGAACATTCTTTAGTTTATATAATTATACTAATATTTATAGTTATATTATTATGTTTTTATCTATATTAGTCGCTATAATTATAATAAAAAAATTAAATGTAAATTTATTAAATAATAAAATTTCAAAAATAATATATTTATTAATAATATTTTTTATATTTATAATAATTCTAAATAATACAATTATATTTATAAATATGAATTATTTCAAATATAATAATTACTTTGTAGTACTTTTATCCTTATTGTTATTAACTTATATTTTAGGTAAAAATGATATAAAAACTATTGGATCTATTAGTGAAATATTTATGATTATATTTTTTATTATTTCTATTATTATCTATATAGGTCTTATTTCCTTAATTGATATAAGAAACTATACTACTTATATTAATATAAGTAAATTTTCTATTAATATTATTCCTGCTTTAATTATATTTATTTTGTATTATATAAGACACAATAATATTATATTTGGATATATAATAGGCTCTATTTCATCTTTTATAGATAATTTTTTATTAATTGGCTGTTTAGGTACAAAACTAATTTTAACATATAAATTTCCTGGTATATCAATATTAAAAACACTTAATTTTTTTAATTTTATTAATAATATTGATAAGTTATTTTCATTTATATATCTATTTGAGTATACAATAACTTTAGCTTTAATATTTTTTATAGCAAAAGATACAATAAAAAGACTAAAAAATTAGCCTTCTATTATTTGACAATTATAACCTAGTGATTCATAATTTTCTTTTTGTAATTCTATTGATTGAAAATATTTTTCTATCTCTTCATTATCTTTATTTGCTTCATAAATTTTATTATTAATAACAATATTAGTTATATTATCATTAGTTTCAACATTAATATCTTTTAATGCTATTAATTTTTGATATTCTTCTTCAAATGACGAATTTAAATTATTATCAGGTACTTGAGAATTATTATCTTGAACATTATCAGTTTGAGTATTATCAGTTTGAGCATTTGATTGAGTATTATTCTGATTATTATCTTGAATATTATTTTGAACATTATTTATTACTGTAAACTTAATAGTATTAGTAACTATTTTATTATTAATATATTTACTTATACTACTGCCCTTATGATTATTATCAGAGAAATTTTTATCACATTTCAATAATTGTATAGTATTTGTTTGTGTTCCAATTTTTATCTCTTCTTTAGGTATATATTTTCTAAATATTGGAGGTACAACTATTAATAACAATAATAGAAACATACAGAAAATAACTAATATTAATGGTTTTTCTTTTTTCATATTTATTCACCTATATACATTCAATATCATCATCATCGTTTTTATCATTTAAAATAACTTTATGGGGAACACTTTTTTTATTATGTGCTTTATGTATACTTTCATTATTTTCATTAATTATTAACTTAACTAATTTAGGTATAAGATATATTAAAAATAAAATAGGTATTAATGGACATAAAAATATGACTATATATATAATATTATTATCTTCTGATATTTGACTATTTTTTATCATATTAAAGAAATCAACAGAAAAACTAACTGAAATAGCCAATAAAATTATTGTAATAACTATTGAAATTAATGTAGAGTGAAAAATAATTTTATTATCAATATCTTTAATCTTCTTTTTTCTTGCACGCTTAGCGTATATATCTATTATTATTTTTACGATTACAACAATTATTAATATTGGTAAAAATATTTTTAATAATAAATCTAATAATATATCATTTGAATATACCAATTTTCTCATAGCCAATCACCCTATTCTAACTATATCATAATTTAGTATTTATTTCAATTTATTTTTAACGTATACAAAGATATCACTACTTAAAATTATTATTCCTAATATAATTAGTCCTATACCATAATTAGAAATTTTACCATTAGTACATTCTTCTAAATTATTTTTATTACAATATATTTTTACTTTATTACCCATTTTTATATTTTTATCTTCTGTAGCTAGTGCAGTTTTATATATTTTATTGTTTATACTATACCTTAAATATACTGTCTTTACACCATTTGTATTTGATAACTGATATATTTTTGCATCTACAATAATTGAATTTTTATTAAAATTTATCTTATCTATATGATAATTTAAACCAGAAATTACTAAAACTAATCCGACTATTAATATTATTATATAGTGCAAATTATTAATAATTTTTTTCATTATTATTTCTCCTTATTAATTTAAAAAAAAGTGTATTTTATACACCATTAATCTTCACATTTTGTTCCATATTTTTCAGCAAATTCTTTCCAATCTGATAATTTAATTTTACCATTTGTAATAGTAAGATAATCTTCGATATTTTCTATTTTTAAAAGCTCCTCCATATTAATTTTACTATAATTAATATAGGTAATACTTGTAACATTATCTCCTGTTTGTTTTATAACATTATCATAATAGTCTAAATTCTCATAAGATGAATATAATTTTTTATATGCATCAGCATATTCTTTAATAACATTTTTATCAGCGCTAGTAACAGATTCATTACGAGTTAAAATTGATAAATAACCATCTTTATCATAATAGACTTTCATTTTAATATCTATATCAACACCATCTGATGTATCTGTATCTGTACTACAATTAATTGATTTTAAACCAGTTGTTTTATACTTACTAGTATCTATCCCATCAACGAAATCAAAATCTTCATTTTTATTATTACTACATCCAGTTATAGATATTAATATAAAAAGAATAATTAGTACACTTAATAATTTATTATTTTTCATTTTCTTTCTCACTTTCTAATAATCTTAATATCCTTTTTTGATTTTTAGATATTTTATCTAAGTCATCATGAAGGGACTCTAATATTAATTCACTTTTTAAATCAGTTCTATAATCATTTTGATTTCTTAAACTATCTTTTTCAGCTTGTCTATTTTGACTCATCATTATAATTGGTGCTTGAAGAGCTGCTATACATGACAAAACTAGATTAAGTAAAATAAATGGATATGGATCTATTTGATCTTTATCAGCTAAAATAACTGTATTTAATATAATCCAACCTAATAAAAAGATTATAAACATTAATATAAAGCCCCAACTACCCGCTATTGCGCTTATTTTATCTGCAACTCTATCTCCAAAAGTCATTTTTTGTTCTTCTTGCTTATCTACATCTATTGCTATAGGTTGATCTATTAATAAATCTAGTAATTCTTCTTCATCTTGCTCTAACAAATCTACATTTAATAACATTTTAACTATTTCTTTTTTAGTCTTTCTTTTATCCATTTTATCCTCCTATATAATTATTGATTTCATTATATATACGATTATTTAATATTGTTCTATTACCATTAAAAAAATCATTAAGATATATTTCACTATATTTAGAATTTTTTATTATTCTATTTTCATTTTCACTATCCTGATTTATAACAATTAAACTTTGTTTTAAACTTTTATCATCTAAAGGAATTGTTGGTTCTAATAATATAGATTTATTTACTTTAAAATCAGAAGTTTCTATTGATTTATTTATAATATATTTTTCCATATCACTACCTTCATTATCAGACATTATAATAATATTTTCTGATTTAATTACAGTATCATTTGTATTATCATATATATATTTTATGGTATCATAATATTTTTTCTTATTATCATCATAATTTAATACCATAACTAAATTATTAGTATTTATAGCTAAATCACTATATAAATTTGTAACCTCATCACTTCTAGGAATATATATTATAAGATTTTTTGGTTTTATATTTTTATCTGGGTAATATACTTCTATTGGTAAAACATTATTATCTATTACTATTTTATAATTTGAAATATTCTTTCTAGATATTGATGGATTTATAATATCATCTAAGTTTCTATATAATTTATATTTATAGTCATTCATATAATTATCACCATTTTAATTTTAACATAAAAAAAGAAGGTTATTTACAATCTTTCTTTTACTTTACAGATATTTTTACACTATTCTTTAAAAAATGCTAAAAGTCCTCTTTTTCTAAATAATGTTTTTATATTTTCATTATTTGTAATTGAATTAAATATCGTATTTGATAAATCATGAGTATCACCATATTTTAATGTATATTTAGAAGCTGGATAGTTACTATTTATAACAACAATTGGAACTTCTCTTGAATAATCCAATTTTACCTTTTTATCTATACCTACTATATATTCTTTATATAAACCATATAATGATGAAATATAGAAATTATAATTATTTTGATCACAGATTTTATATATTTCATTTATTTGATCATCAAGTATCATAAGAAAATCTTTTATTTTACTTATTTCTTTATAATTACTTATATCATAATCAAATATAATATATTGATAATCTTTATTTAAAAGCTCAGTTATATTTAATTCTTTATTATCTATATTAAGATAATCAATATTTGGAGATTTATTTTCTTTTAAACCACATAAATTATATGTTATTGTAGGAATTCGTTCTTCTTTTGTTAAAATTAAACATTTTAAATTATTTTCTTCTAAAGTTTTTGAAAAATAATCATTTGGTGGAATATCATTATAAATATTTATTGCATATGGATATAATTTCATAGGGAATAATGTATATAATTTTACATTAGCCAATCTTTTTATAAATTCATCACAGTTAACATCTTCATAATTTAAAAATAAAGCTATATCATTTGTTTCTAATTTAAACCCTATATTCATATAAAATGGATCTACATCACGTGGAATAATACCAGTCGTTTTCTCATAATTAAATTTTCTAGTATAATCTGGCCACTTTTCTCCAAATTGTTTAACTAATAAGTCATAATACTTTTCTTCATTTATTTTTCGTTCACCTACTACAGTACCAATTTGAACATTTTTTGCTAAAGTTATTTTATCTTCTAACTGTTTAACTAATTTTATAATACGATCATAATCAATTACATCCTTTTGTCTAATAACTATATGAATATAAATACCAAAATCACCCTTTGGTCTTAAAACATTAACTATTTTAACAACTTGATTAATTACTTGTTCATTATCTAAAAAACAATATAATTGCACTTTTCTATTGTTTGCTATAGCATCATTTGCAATATTTATAATTGTTTGATTATTTTGAAAATTAGCATCATTTTCTAATATATGATATGTTGGTAATAAATCACTACCTAAACTAAAATTTCTGTATCCATTTCTATAATTATAATTTTTATTTTCTAAACGAGTAAATATATAATTTCCCATTAGCATACTTAAATTAGGCATAATATCATTAAATTTTATATCAAAGGAATCTTTTGAAGCAATTCCAAGACCGTTAATTAAAAATAATATTGATTTTGTATTATTCATATAATCACCATCTTTATCTTATATACTAATATACTATATCTAATTTTGAATAAATTCAATTAATAATTCACTAATTTTACTTATTTAGACAATACCACTATTATTATTTTGATTTTATTTTTTTGTAATATACGAATAATTATAAAAACGTGCTTTTATCAAGTACGTTTTCTATTTACATATAATAATCAATCTGATTAAAGTAATGCAGTTATGTTTTATTTTTTATTTAACAAGACATAAACTTTTGGTTGTAATATTTTTCACCAATCTTATATCCATCTTTTCTAACACTTTCAAATTTCATACCAATACTTTTTTGCTAAACTATTAAAGCAATATTTTCTAAATTGACATAATTTATTATAAAAACATTGTATCAAGAACATTTGTTTGATATAATATTTATGGATACATTTGAAATATATCAGGTGTTTTCCCTTTCAATTATCGAAAGATAAGAGAAAGGTGGTGGTTAATTATGACAAAAAGAGAAATATCTCTGTTTATTATAATCCTGCTATTATTCTTCATAGTAATCACCTTACTATTTAGATAATAAAAACATCTGATTTCAACAATCGTTGATTTCAGATGCAAACCCATAAGGGATAACATCTGATTCACACAATCAAATGTATCCTTTTTTATTTTATGCAAGTTTCCTTGACATATTAAATATAACATAAATACATGCTTTTATCAAGTCGTTTTCTATTTTTACTCGAGTTTTTCAAGTTTAGTAATCATCTGGCGCAGTTGAGAAAGTTATCTACAACTTTTCCAAAGATAACTGATTTAAGAATCAATCATTAAATACATTTTAACAAACAAAGAAAAAAGTAGCAGCACATTCATGCTACTTTATTTGTAATTCCTTACTTTTTATTTTAAAGTATGCAAACAAAAATATATAAGTTATGATTGAGAGTACAAAAGTTATTTTTATAACATTATTACTTTCTGAAAAAATTGTATAAGATAAAACTGGTAAAAACATAGTTACTATTCCCTCAATAAATCTTTCAAATGTAACATAAGATGTTTGCATTTTATCCTTAGAATTTTCGTATATTGCGATATGATCGTACATTTCGTATGAAGCATTACCAAGTCCTAGTAAAATATATACAATTGGTAACAAGTAAATTAAATAATTATTACTAAATGAAAATAGAATTGTAAACGCAACAATAAAGATTATAGACATCGGTAAAATTATTTTTTCCCATTTTCTTTCTTTAGATTTATTACCCCAAAATTTACTAGAAAGTGCATCTGATAAATTCAATATAATGTTCAAAATACTATAATATACATAACTAATTTTTAAATATCTTAATAAAAAAACATTTAAATACATAGTCCCTATACCATAAGCAAATCTATTTAATCCACAAGTTATTAATATACTTCTAAAGGTCTTATCTTTTGCAGGTATTACTATATTATCTTTTATACTTATCTTTTCTTGTATAATTTCTGGTTTATATGTGTTAATTCTTAATGTTATATCTATAAATGCAATAATAAACACTATTACAAATAATATTATAAATCCATATAATTCATATCCAGAAGCAGTAAATCTATCAAGTACTACACCCATAACCAAACTAAATACTAATACTACTGTGTTTTTTAATATATTTCTGGTTGATGCAAAAGTCGTTCTATCTTCTTTCTTAATTAAAGTCATTCTCCAATTAACAAAAGTTATATAACCCATTTCTCCAGTAATTGCATAAATTGAGGCAAATATAAAAAATAACAAGGTTCTTATAGACAAATCATTCGAAATAAAAGGAATAAAGGCAAAACAAACTGATGAAATTCTATATATTGAATAATTTATCAATACTACTTTTTTTGATTGACCTATTTTTGAAAATAATGGTGCTGCAAAAATTTGAATAACATTTGTCATTGTATCTAATAAAGTGTAAATCCCTATTGCAAAATCAGTTAATCCTAAGTAAATTGCAAATGCAGATAAAAAAGAATTACTTGCGATTTTGTTATTTGCAGTATCTAATACTGATGAAATTAAATATTTTTATACTCTTTCTTATAATTCATTTTACCACTCCAAAACAATCAATTAATATTATACTATAAAAAAATACTAATTTACTATATTTCTATTTCAAAATCATCTTTATTATTTAAGACTATTACAAAGTATTTTTAGTGAAATTAGTATATTTCTATATAATTTAATTGCTTTATAAAGAGTTCTAAATTTAATTCTATTTTATTAAATAAACTATTTATATATAAAATATATAGAGTATTATAACAATTATAGATATCAATGGGATTTAAAAAAGATGAGTCCTGTACAATACAGAAATCATCTTCTTCAAACTAATAATCAATAAATTATAAATCCCTATCGTGTCCATTTTATAGGGTACAATTTAGTTTGAATTAGGTGCTACACAAATTATTGGGGGTAACACTCAACACTGCAATATTGAATGTTCCTTTTTATTTTATGCAAATTTCTTTGACAAATGCATTATAACATAAAAACGCACTTTTATCAAGTACGTTCTCTATTTTTACTCGAAAGTTCGAGTTTGATACCAATCTGGTGTTCTCGGGGAGATTCGAACTCCCGACCTATCGCTTAGGAGGCGATTGCTCTATCCTACTGAGCTACGAAAACGTAATGTCTGTATATAAATAATAGCATATATTATTTATTTTTTCAAAAAAAAATAAGCTTAGCTTATCTTTGAATAAAATTTATAAATAAAATTAATAAGAAATTGATAGCTGCTTTAGAATGAATACAACTACTCTTACATCTTTCATAAATACTAGCAACATCATCAACTATGTCAACTATCCAACTTTCTATATACTTTGGTGGAGTTTTAGTAACAGGAAACATATGATTTTTTATTATATCTTCTTCTCTTTCTGTTAATTCATAATACTTTTTAGCATTTTCTAATGCATATAATGGATGATTTCTCAAAGCATTAATTTGAGATTCTCCTTCAGTTTCTTTTGTAAAAAAATCATGTAAAAGTCCTGCACGTGCAGTTTCTTTATATTTTAATTTTAAAAATCTAGTAATTATATATGAATAATATGATACTCTTACTAAATGATCATATCTATTTATGCCATGATGAGTTTCTTTTTTTGTTTTTATAAACTCATTATTATTTATTATAGGATATATTATATTTATAAATTCCTTCCTGTACTTATTTATCATCTATTAACTCACCCTTTATATTTTTTGTCTACCTCTAAATGATATCATATGCATTAATAAAATACAAGTAAATTAAACAGCAACTTTTTCTTCTACTTTTAACAATGGATAATAACAATCATCATTATTTTTTTCTTTATCTAACCATAATTTTATTGAAAAATTCTTTGTTTCTTTTGGGTTTATTGCACCTTTATATACAATACCATTAATTCTTACATTTCTATCAATATTGTAATTATTTTCAGATTTAATATTAAATTTTAAATAATTATTTGACAAAACTTTACAATTTTTCAAAACACTTTTCTTATAGTCATTTACTAAAATAATTTCATAATTAGATTTCTTATTAGTTTTATTAATAACACTAAAATTATATGCTTTCTTATTATAATTTAATGTATCATTACTTTTAATAATTATATTTTTATTTCTAACTATTGAATTATTTATATTCATAGCAGCATATACTAATTTTTTTCTTGGTCCAAATACAAACCATGTAGAAAAAGTTAATAACGCAATAATACATATAATTGATAGTAATCTAGTTCTTATTTCTTTATTTGAAATAAGAGAAGAAATTATAACTTTTGAATTTACAAATATTAAAAATTTTTCTTTTAGACTACATCCTATATGTAATAACCATTTAATAATCATATTAATTTTTATTAATATTTTTTTAGATATTTTATACATATTACTAACCCCTCTGATATATATTGATAAATCGACCATATTATACCATAAAATAAAGAATTAGACAAGCTCTTTTAATATACTTTCTAATTCTTCTTTTTCTTCTTCTGTTGGATTTTCATTTTCTATATTTTTATCAAACCAAGCAGGCAATTCTTCTTTTTTTATTACTTTTGCTGTTTTAAGAGATGTATTTTTATTTATTATCTTTTTCATTTTCTTATGTTCTTTTTCAGTTATCTTCATAGCATCTTCTACTGTTTCAATATTTAATCTTTTCCACTGACCTACTATAGATTCAATAAAATTTTTATTTAATTTTTGGTTGTTTACTTTTAAAACATATGCTAGTAATACATTAACAACACCAGGAGATAATTTTTGGTCTACTAATAAATTTTCAACTAATTTTAAATCTCTAGTAGTTGGTTCTACCCCTTTATATTTAGCACGTAAAAAATCATACGGTGTTATATTTTCAAAAGTATATACCATTTTAGCCCATTTACTGTTATCTCCTTCAGGCTTCTTTAAATAATCTGGTTGCTTATTATAAATAAGAGTTGGAAGCCTTCCAGATTCTTCAAATTGATAATAATTTCTAGCACTTTTTCTTAATATAGATTTATCTATTAAGCCTTTCTCATTTAAAGAATTTCTTACCAAAGATATTAAGACATTATCATCTAAATTATACGTAAAAGCTAATGAATTAATTAAATTTTTTGTATCTTCTGTAAAACATCTATCATTTACCATATTAGTTGGTATACTAGAAATTAACATATTAAAATCAATACCTTTTTCTAAATATATGTTATTTTTATTTTTATTACGTATGTCTTCATTAAGTTCAATATTTCTACTAGGAATAGTAGTAAAAACCTCATCAAATTTTGATGTTATATCATCATAATCTTTTAAGTTTAATTTTGGAACTTTATAATATGAAATTAATTTATCATATTCATTCTTTCCTAAATTATTATATAATACAATATTAAGAATTGGATGATTAAAAAATTCATTTGCTGATATTGGTGAAAATATTAAATAAACATAGTGATTTACATTTGATTTTTTAATATATGTTTTAAGTAATCCTACAGCTTCTAATTTTTCTCTAGCACTTATTATACTTTCTAATTTTAATTGCATCGTTGCCATTAAATGATGATGTGTTAAGTCATCACTTATAAGTTCTAATTTATCTAAATCATCTAGTAATGTAAAATAAAGACTTACTGCCGTATAACCAATAATCGGTTGATATAACATAGTAATTAATTTTCTATCATTATTATTTATAATAGTTTTATTTACAACTGTATAAGTATCTGCAGGAAGAATTGTTAAATTTTTCATAATTAATATCACCTTTTCTTTATAATAAACTAAAATATAAAAAAAAGAAAGTATAACTTTCTATAAACCTAACCACTTTATTATATCAAGACTTGTTACTTTTGTAAAAAATATAAATGCAAAACCTAATAACAGAAATGGACCAAATGGTATAACTTTTTCATTTTTTGAAAAGTATAATAGTAATGATATAGGTAGAGCAAATAAACTTCCAAGAAATATTGTTAATGCTCCTAATAATGGATCTAAAATTAATCCAAATATAAACATCATTTTAACGTCTCCGCCACCCATACTTTCTTTTTTAAATACTTTATTTCCAATAATCATAATCATATACATAACAATAAATAAGAATAGTCCTACTAATAAATGATATATTACTCCACTAAATCCAGATAATAAAAATTGGATAATTATAAAATATATTCCAAAAAATATTAATACTTCATCAGGTATAATTAAATAAGTTAAATCACTCACAATTACAATAGCTAATAATGATACTACACCTATTGCTAAAAATAATTCTAAAGATAACCCAAAACTATGATATGATACTAAAAATAATAGACCTGTAAAAAATTCAATATATGTTGATAATATATCAATTTTACTTTTACAATACCTACATTTTCCCCTTAAAAATATATATGAAAATATTGGAATCATATCAAAATATGATAAAGTATGTTTACAATCATCACATCTAGATCTTGAAAATACAAATGGTTCCTTTTTTGGAATACGTAAACCAACTAAAGTATAAAATGATCCCATATATGTTCCAAGTATAAAGAATAAAATATAATACATAATATTTTCCATAAATTCACCTATTGAATCTTTCCATATATATCAAACATTGGAACAACTATTGATAATAAAATAATACCTACTATTACAGCTAAAACTATTATCATAAGTGGTTCTAATAAACTTTTCATCTGATTAATCATTGTTTTATGTAATTCTTGAAAATGATCAGCAACTTTTTCCATCATAAGACCTAATTGACCTGTTTTTTCACCTGTTACAAGCATTTCATAAGCAACTATAGGTATAGCCCATTCTCCTTTAAATGCAGATGATATAGAATCACCCTTGCCTAAATTATTTAAAGTCTTAGCTATTATTGATTTATATACCTCATTATTAGTAATTTTTGATAAAATCTCCATACTATCAGTTATAAATACTCCATGATTTAAAAGTGAGGCAAAAGTTTTAGTAAAATTTGCAACTTCATTATATATAATTATATTTCCAAATACAGGAAGATGCATTAATATCTTTTGAACAAAGCCTCTAAATTGTTTTATATTAGTATATAAATAATAAAATAATGAAATAGTTACAATTGCTACAATAATTATAAGAATATAATTTTTCTTTAAAAATTCACTTGTCCCTATTACAAGTAATGTTATTGCAGGTAATGTTGCATCTTGACTTTCAAATAATTGAACAAACTGTGGAACTAAATAAACTAGCATAAATATAAGTACACCAATAGCTAAAAGAATTACAACTGCTGGATATGTCATGGCACTAATCATTTGTTTTTTAGTTTTTTCCATTGTTGTATAATAATCTGACATATCATCTAAGATTGTTGGTAAATCACCTGTCATTTCGGCTGTTTTTACCATATTAATTAATAATTTTGGAAATCTTTTGCCCTGTTCTAGCATAGCAGCAGATAAAGTTTCACCTTTTAATAAATCATATACTAATCTTTCATAGGCTCTTCTTTCCATTAATTTATGTGCTTGCCTAGCAAGAATTCTAACTGCATCAACTAAAGGAATTCCAGCTTTTATATATGTTGATAACTGGGTTAATGAAAAAGATAATTGTCCCGCTTTTAAAGTACCATTACCACCTAATTCAATATCATATGCTTTTTTCTTTTCTACTTTTAATACTTTATAACCTTGACTCTCAAAAAAACCTTTTACATCACTTTCACTTTCTGCATCAAATAAACCAGTTTCTTTTCTTTTATTAGCACTCATTATTGTATATCGATATGAAATTAATTTTTTTTCTTCTTGTTTTTTTACTATTCCTTGAAAATTACTATCGCTAATTTTTATACTATCATTTTCTTTTTCTTTATCAAGTTTTCTTTGCTCTAGATTAACTGCAATATCATCATTGGTCTTTTTTAATAATTTGGAAGGGAAACTAAGTACTTTACTTACCATATGGTATATAGCAATAAATGGTTTCATAACATTATCCATATAATTCCCTCCTTATTCTATTCACAATTATATCATAAAATAATTATCACAACAATATTTTATTAACATAATGTTTATATTATCATATATTGTATTAGAGGTGGATTTATATGTTTAATAATCCTTATTTATATCAAAATATTGCTAGACCAGGTTTATTGTCAAGATTATTTGGAGGAGCACGTGCTGCAGGTACTGTTGGAGCAGCTGCTAAATCTGGAATCAATTGGGGAACACTTTTAAGTAATACTCAAAAATCTTTAGGAATAATTAATCAAGCAATTCCTATTGTTTATCAAGTAAAACCTATTATTAATAATGCTAAAACTATGTTTAGAATTGCTGGAGCAGTTAAAGATACACCAAATACTAATTCTAGTAATTATAGTACTAGTAATATATCTAATACATCTACCAATTCTATTGATAACAAACCTATTTTCTACATTTAAAAAGTAATTCTTTCGAATTACCTATTTATTAATTTATTTATTACATAATTTCCTATTAATAATCCAGCACTAGGTGGTACAAATGAATTTGATGCTAGTATTTCTCCATTAGCTATTGGCACTTCTTTTGATGATAATACTGTTATTTTTTTAGTTATTTTTTCATTTTTGACAAATCTTCTAATTATTCTTGCTATTGGATCATTTATAGTTTTTCTAATATCAGTTATCTCTAACATTTCTGGTTTTAATTTATTAGCAGTTCCCATACAAGATATAAAGTCTATATTTCTATTTAAAGCTTCTTTTATAAGAAGTTTTTTACTTTTTATACTATCACATGAATCTATTATAAAGTCTATTTTATTATCTAATATTTCATCTTTTGTATTAATATCAAAAAATTTATCATATTTAATCACTTTACAATTAGGATTTATATTACAAATTCTTTTTTCAGCTACATCAACCTTTTTCATACCTAAAGTTGATGTTAAAGCTAATATTTGCCTATTTATATTAGTTTCATCAATTATATCATTATCTACTATAATTATTGTACCAATATTACTTCTTACAAGTGATTCTAATGCATATCCACCAACTCCACCTATTCCAATAATTAGAACAGTCTTATTACTTAGTGTTTCTACATTATCTTTACCTATTAATGATATTAATCTTTTAAAATAATTATGCTGCATCTTTATTAATATCCATATCTTTAATTTTTTCTATAGTTTTAACTAAAACTTTTGGCTTATTTTTACTATCAATTAAATTTATTGGTTTACCATATAAAATTTTATTTATTCTTGTAAGTTTTTTATATACTTCCATATTGTCTTTTGCTATCTCATAATATTTTGATAATTCTCTATATTCTTTTGTATTTGACATTTCAAAAAAAACTAATATATCTTTTAATTGTTCTTCTGATATAGTATTTAAAATAGTATAGCTAAATTTTTTTACATAATCTACTGTATTTTGTAAATCACTTACTCCATTTAATTGCATTGAATTATATCTTTTCTCTGAATTTTTTTCTAGTGCCGCTATTTTTTTTAATTTTTCTATTTTATCTTCTGTTATATTTTTATCTAATCCTAATTTTTTTAATGAAACTACTCTACCTTTTTCTTTACCACCTGGTATTTTATTTTTTATATCAAGTATAACACTACCATATAAATTATCTAACCCACCACTGACTTTTCTAGGAGGCATTTCTACATTATAAACATCATATAAATTTGAATCTGCATATTTTTTTGTAGTTATCAAAAACTTTTTCTTATTATTTTTTGAATTAAAGTATCTAAGAAAATTAACTGTTTTGTTTGCCTCACCATTTGGAATATTAAATACTGATTTATTAAATGATGTTCCATTTATAATAATATCACTTTCTTGATAATCTTTTATTAATGTTCCTTCTCTTACTTTAGAATAATTTTCACTTTTTAAATCTAACTTGATATTATATATTATAAAATTTCCTTTTTTATTTTTATTTACCATAGGAAGTACTAACATATATATATCACCTCTACGCTATGATATTATAACATATGAGTTATAACATTGCAATAAAAAAAGTCCAAAAGTGCGTCCTGGCAAAACGATAAAACCTGCATTATTACAGGTGGGTGTCCATACATCAGCTTTAGGATCCCTAATAAAAGGTATTCAACACCACTGATAGCTCCGAACTCCCGTATCGTTAATTTAGTCGGTTTTATAAGTTGCTGGTTTCGCATCTTTTAGACACTTTTATTATATCATATTTATATTTTATTTCAAGTTTTAACTATAATATATTTTATTTTCTTTAAGTTTTTAGTTTTATTCATAAAAATATAATGTAAATTTACATTTTTTAATATTTTTGTATAAAAATAAACTAAATATAACACTATAAATATGAGGAGGAAAAATATGAGTATAAGACAATATATAATAAATAATTTTAAAGGTGATGACTATGATAGTTTACAAAAAGCTATTAATGAATCAATTGAATCTAAAGATGAAGTAACCTTACCTGGAATGGGAGTATTTTTTGAAATAGTATGGAATGGTGCAGATCAAAAGTTAAAAAATGAAATGCTTGAAATTATTAAAAACCGTGTTGCAGAAGGAGAAAAAGAAAATGGATAAGATTATTCCATTTTCTTTATTTTTTTAATCTTTTATATATCATTATATTGCCTGAAGAAAAATTTTTAATTTTATACATATTATTTTTAAATATCTTATCAATATCATCATCTATTGAAAATAAATAAGTTAATATAATTCCATTTCTAGATAAATTAAATTTATCTAATAATTGTCTATATTTTTCTGGATCATGATAATCTACTATATTTGATAAATTAATTAAATCATATTTATCTTTAAAATCTTCAACTACATCAAAAATATTTCCTACATAATGATTAACTATACAACTATTTATTTTAGCTTTTAAATTATTATATTCATCTTCACTTTTTAAGTATGGAGTATTATAATAGTCATCTATTAAAATTGGATATATTGAAGAAATATTTGTTTCTTTAAATAAACTACTTTTAAATATAGTATTAGAAGAACATTCTTTAAATAATTCATCCCAAAAAATTTTATTATCTCCATATAAATTTTTATTTATAGCATAATACATATCTGATAAATCTAAATTATTAATTATTACGGGGAGATTATTAAAAAAACTTTTTATAACTATCTGTTTAGAAATTCCATTTATATTATTATTATCTAATTGCACTATAAGTTGTAGTATATCTTTTTTATAATTTATTTCTGGAACAAAAAAGTTTATATATTCTTTTAAAGTTAATGCCTTTATAGTAGCAGCTTTTAATTCATAATAATATTTTGGAAATCTACTAATATCAATACTATCTATTTTTTTAGTTCCATATAAAATACTAGATAGTATTGCATCTGATGATGCAGTTATTATAAGTGTTTTTTTTCTCTCATATAAATATTTTTTATACTTTTCAATATATTCATTAGAAAATCTATATATAGAACTATTATTTGAAAATTGATATTTATTATGATAAATATTACTATTAATTTTATCTTTATTTTGTAACATTTGTTTTGCTATTTCTATATCTTCATATACATCAGTTTTTATCATATTGTCCCCCTGAATCTCAACTATTATAACATATAAGAAAAAAGATGTAAAACATCTTTCATCTTTATTTATCTCTTAATTCTGCATTATGAGTTTTTTCTACTTTTTCTATAATTGTATTAAATACTTGCATTACTTCTTCATCACTTAAAGTTTTTTTAGGATCTTCAAAATATAGTGAAAATGCTATTGATTTTTTATTTGCTTCTATTTTATCACCTGTATATATATCAAAGATACTAATATCTTTAATAAGTTTTCCACCTGCTTTTTTGATAGTCTTTATTAACTCTTCTGCATATATATTTTTATTTACAACAAAAGCTAAATCTTTAGTTATTCCAGGAAATTTAGATATCTCCTTATATTTCATTTTACTTACTCTTTTTTCTAATAATTTATCTAAATTTATTTCAAATACATAAATATCTTCTTTTGTAATACTAGGATGAATTTTTCCTATAACACCAACAATATCATTATTTACATTTATAGATGCAGCTGCACCAGGATGTAATTCTTTAGGTAAGTTTTCTTTTGTAAAACTATATCTAGTAGAATATCCTAAATAATCAAGTAATTCCTCGACTATTCCTTTTATAATATAAAAGTCTACACATTTACTATTATTAATTCCAAAATAATAATTTCCATACATTAAAGCACATAATTTATTATTTTCTCCATAAGTATCTTTTTTATAAAAGCCTTTACCAATTTCAAAAATTGAGATATCTTTGATATTTCTTTTTTTATTATATTCAAATATCTTCATTAAAGATGGAATCATTGAATATCTTAATGTATTTCTATCTTCTGTTAAAGGATCTAGTAATTTTACCTCTTCAAATGAATCATTTGTATATTTATGAACATCTTTATCATTAATTAAAATATAAGATAGAACTTCATTTAAACCTAAAGAAATCATTTTATTTCTAATTTCTCTTATAGTTACATCATAACTTCCTTTTTTCATTGGTACAATTGGAAGTTTTCCTTTTATA
>CANRQD010000005.1 GCA_947632685.1 uncultured Bacilli bacterium
AATTATCAAAGTTCAATTTTTAAAAGTTGCATAAGAAAACCTCTAGAAAAATTCTAGGGGTTTGTCAACAGTCTGAAAAGAGTTAAACTCTTTTATTTTTATATATACTTATACCATCAATTTTATCTAATTTACCTAGTGAAATAATATTTAATAAATCATCTTCAGTAATAATATCATAGTCTATATACATATCAAGTATTTTTATATTAATCTTATTCTTATCTTTTTCTTCATCTGTTTTTAATTCATATATATCTATTATTAAATCATCTAAATTACCAAGTGATGAAGATAAAATAGGAGATGAAATTATTATTTTATTATTTAAATATGATTCTTTATAAATATCAAAATTCTTCAAGGGAATAGATAAAATAACTAATATTGCAAAAATAGTTATATACCCTTCAATTAAACCAACTATACCACCTAATATTTTAGAAGGAATAGTTAAAATAATAGAAATATCAACTAATTTCTGTAAAATTCCAGTTAGCTTTAAAATAATACCAAATATAGCAAATAAAAAACTTGAAATAATAGCAAACGCTATTAATTGATAAATTAATATATTTAAACTAACTAACCCATTAAAATCAAAAAAAGGCATAAATTTACAAAGTAATAATCCTATCTTATCTTTAAATATAAAGGAAATTACATAAATAATAATAACCCCTAAGAGCATTACTAGTTCTTTTAATACTCCCCTTTTATATCCATTTACAAATGATAATCCAAGTAATAATATAATTACTACATCAATAATATTCATATAAACACCTTCATATTTAATTATATAAAAATAATTTATATTTATCAAATAAGAATAAATATTTTTAATTGTATTTACATTTTAATTTTATAACATATTTGTATAAATAAACTTAAAATTATTTTTTTATGCTATAATAATAGTGAGGTGTTAATATGAATGTAGTTATAAAAGTTAATGATGAAATAAAAGAAAAGATGATTGAATATTATAAAGATAAAAGACGAGATAAAAAAATACCATATGTAATTTTTCAGGCAAAAGATGAAGATACGGTAATTACAATGTATGAATCTGGAAAAGTAATGTTTCAAGGAGTATCAGCTGATGTAGATGCTTCTATGTGGGGAATTGCAGTAGAAAAAAATAAAGAAAAAACCATTAATCCTAAAGAAAGTCCATATCACAATTGTAATTCGGTAGGTTCAGATGAGGTTGGTACAGGTGATTACTTTGGACCAATAGTTGTAACTGCATCATATGTAACAAAAGATGATATTGAATTTTTAGATAACTTAGGTGTTGGTGATTCAAAAAAAATAACCGATGAAAAAATTAAAAAAATTGCTCCTGAAATAGCAAAAAGAATTAAATATAGAAGTACTATTTTAAGTAATAGTGAATATAATGAAAAATATACTAAAGATATTAATATGAATAAAATAAAATCAATTATGCATAACAAAGTATTATATCAATTAATAAATGAAGAAAAACCTAAATATGACTATATAATTGTTGATGAATTTGCTAGAGAACAAAGATATTATAATTATTTAAATGGTATTGATAAAGTACAAAGAGATATTACATTTATGACAAAAGCAGAAGATAAAAATCTAGCAGTTGCAGCATCTTCTATAATTAGTAGATACATTTTTCTAAAAGAATTTGATAAATTATGTGATAGTCTTCATATGCCTCTAGTAAAAGGTGCCGGTAAAGATGTTGACACTATTGGAGAAGAAATAGTAGAAAAATATGGTGAAGATAAATTAAAAGAAATAGCTAAACTTAATTTTAAAAATACAGAAAGAATACTACATACAATGATATATTAAAAAAAGTCTTTTATGATGTGAATACATTTAGTAGACATCAAAAAGACTTTTTTATTTATTAAATTTTTTTAATATATTGAAAATCCTTACCTTTTTTAATAGCTTCTAATCTACCACAACTTTCCTTACCTTCATTACAAATTCCTTTAGTAATACAAGTTGCACCTAAAATATTTGAAAAATTTTGAGCACTTTCTAACTTAGAAATTTCGTTATGTATACCATAAGCCATTTCTTTTGTTTCCCATTGTGTCTTATTACATTCTCTTAAACTTAGAATATGCTCAACTGTTTTACCATCCATATTAGTAACCACATTAATCATATTACCTGATAGTGTAAAATATATTAAATCCTCTTCTCTAATATTATATTCATTTTTAAAATAATCATATATATTTTTATTAAATAAAAATATACTAATAAATTCATTTTTTAGTTCATCATTATGTTCTATCTTTGGTGGTATCTTATATTTACATAAATCAATATTAGGAACAAAATCTGGAATTAATATATTATGAGTTCTATGTCTAGTTAAATGTGTTAATACTGCAAATGATAATGGTATTTGAAATTGAAAATTAACTTGAGCTAATTCTTGTTTATCACCTTCAAAAACTATTTTTTTCATTAAAGTTTCTTTAAAAGTAGGATCGAATTCTACTACCATATTGTATAATTGTAAACTATCAGAATAACTAACACCATATCTACGCATAATAGATGATATTAAAATAGTATCATCTATATTATTAGATGAATTTAAAAGAACCGGTTTATCTATAATATCATAATTAGTTTTAGGTAATTTTTCTTTAAGATATATATCAACTGGATCTTCAGATAATATTTCTTTATTATCTATTTCATTGATAATATAGCTACAATTTTCTTTAGCTATATTATATAATTTTTTACCAAATTCAGCTAATTCTGTAATATTAGAATATTTAGTTTTTGTACATTTTATTATCATATTTTTTAAAGTATGAGCATCTACACCCATTATGATATTAGAATAAAAATTATATGGTAAAATAAATCTAGCATCTTCCTTTGATACACCAGCATTTAAAAATTCAGAATATTTATCAAAAAGATATTGCATATAACATTTATATTCATTCTTTATTACTTCATTATTCTTTATTATCTTACCATTTACATCATAAAAGTTAGGAATATGAAATCCAGCTTTAGAAAAATCTACTTCTCTTCTAGATTTTATGGTAAATGAAGAAAATCTTTCAGCAATAATAATTTGTTCAATAATTGGTGTAACATTTTTTATAGCGAAAACTAAATAATCATGATCACTTATTGAATTATGACCCATACTACAAACTCTTTCTATAAATTTAGAATTTTGTTCCAAAGTTTTTTCTTCACTTAAATCAAGTATTTCAAAAACATTACCTGTAAATCGTGATAATCTACCTGATGCTGAAACAATTTCACTACGCCTAGCAATTTCTATTTCTTTTAATTCTTTAATTATATTTTTTATTTCTTCTTGATTTGTAAATTTTGTTTTTAAAAGGTTCTCCACTTTGTTATAATCAAGTGCACCTATTAATTTTATTTCCATACACAAACCCTCCACTAAAATTTATAGTAATTTTAGAAAAATCAATAGTCTAAATATCTAATTACTATTTTTGACAAATTTTTGAAAATCAACAATTTCATTATTTTCTAAATCAGTTTGAGATAATTTTTCAATTAAATTTTTTTGTTCACGAGATAATCTTTTTGGTGTTATAACTTTCATAATAACATACATATTACCTTTATTTCTTGTATTCTTATTATCAATTCCTTTTCCTTTTATACGTTGTTTATCTCCTGAATCAGTACCAGCTGGGATAGTAAGTTTAATATTACCATATAATGTTGGAATAGTTTTTTTAGTACCTAAAATAGCTTCTGTAATAGTAAGAGGAACTTCTAAATATATATCATCTCCATCTCTTTCATAGTATTCATGTTCAGAAACGGAAAACTCTAAATATAAATCACCATTAGGACCTCCATTAGCTCCAGGAGAGCCTTTTCCAGAAACACGAAGTCTATCACCATTATCTATACCTGATGGAACATTAACTGTAATAGTTTTATTCTTTTTAACTCTACCTTTTCCATTACATGTAGAACAGCGTCTTTTAAATGTCTTCCCTTTTCCATTACATTCGGGACAAGTAGTTTTAGAAACAAATGATCCTAAAATTGTATGTTGTTCTGAGGTTATAGTACCACTACCATGACACCTACTACAAGTTTCACTGTCAAATCCTCCTGTACCATTACAATCATCACATTCTTCAACAACATCTAAATTTATATCTTTACTACATCCAAATACAGCTTCATCAAAATCAATAGTAACTCTCATTAATACATCAGAACCACGTGTTGCACGAGCTCTTGAACTTCCACCACCAAAAGATGAAAATCCTCCACCAAATATATTGTCAAAAATATCACCAAAATCAAAATCGCTAGCATCAAATCCACCAAAGCCTGAAAAACCACCTGCACCAGCTGAATTATTTACACCAGCATGACCATATTGATCATACATTTTTCTTTTGTTTTCATCTGATAATACTGAATATGCTTCTTGAGCTTCTTTAAATTTTTCAGCAGCATCTGGATTATCCTTATTTAAATCAGGATGAAATTCTTTTGCCTTTTTTCTAAAAGCAGATTTTATTTCAGCTTCAGTTGCACTCCTAGAAACTCCTAAAACCTCATAATAATCACGTTTTTCACTACTCATTTACATCACTTTCCTTCTGTTTTTTCATACAATTTTTTAAATTGCTCTATATAATCATTAAACTTATCCATAGCACAATCAATAACTTCTTTCTTGCTTAAATCAATATCTACTAATTTTAATTCATCTAAAGGATCCATACTACCACCACTACTTAAAAATTTAATATATTTATTAACAGCTTCATCTTCATTTAAGATTTTATTTGCAATAACAGTAGATGCTGCTAAACTAGTGGCATATTTATATACATAAAAACCATAATAGAAATGTGGAACTCTCTCCCATTCATATTTTATTTCATCATCCATTACTACTTCTTTTCCAAAATATTTTTTACATAAATTATAATAAATATCTTCTAATATTTCATGAGTAATAGGTTTATTTTCTTCTCTTAATTTATAAGTATTTAATTCAAATTCAGCAAACATTGTTTGTCTAACTATCGTAGTATAATATAAATTCATTAAATTAGCTAAAATATTTAATTTCTCTTTATCATCATCTGTATTTTTTAGTAAATAGTGATTTAATAATAATTCATTTGTTGTTGATGCTACCTCAGCTACAAATATTTTATAATTAGCATAAATTCTTTTATTATTTTCTACAGAATAACAAGAATGCATTGAATGTCCTAACTCATGAGCTAATGTTGAAACATCGTTAAGAGTACCTTCATAATTTAATAAAATATAAGGATGAGTATCATAAGTACCTGATGAATATGCTCCACTTCTTTTACCTTTATTATTAAATACATCTATCCATGAATTAGTAAAAGCATTATCTAATTTTTCTTGATAATCATCTCCTAATACTTTTAAAGCAGATTTTACAATATCTTTAGCTTCTTCGTAACTATATTTTTTATTAGAATTATCAATTAAAGATGTATATACATCATATCTATGTAATTCATCAAGTTTTAATACATTTTTAATTGTTAGAAAATAATTATCAATGACATCTTGTCTACTACTTACACTATCAATTAAATTATAATATATTTTTTTATCAATGTTATCTGGATATAAATACCTTTCAAGGCAAGACTTATATCCTCTTGCTTTAGTTATGGCAATATCAGAATTAATATGTCCTGTATAAATAGATGTAATAGTATTTTTATATTTAGCATATGTTAATAGAAGTGCATTAAAAGCATCTTTTCTGACTCTTCTATTTCTTGATCTTATAAATAATGAAAAATTACTTTCTGTTAATTCTACTTCTTTATTATCTTCATCTTTTATCATAGGAAATGTTATTTCAGCATCTGTTAATATTTCAAAAGAATTTGAAGAAGCAGTTAAAGCATTAGAAAAAGTAGCAAGTAATTCTTCCTTATCTTTTGATAATGTATATTTTTTAAAACGTAATAAATCTTCAAAGTATTTTGAATAATAATTTATATCCTTATCTTCTAAATACTTAGAAATAATTTTTTCATCTGTTTCATAAAGAAGTGGAAGAAAAAATGATGTATTTAATGAATATTGATTATATATATCATCTACTTCTTGAGTCATTTTTTGATATATAGTATTAGTTGTATCTTCATCATTTTTTCTATGAGCATAACTCATTGTTTTATTAAAAATAGCATCTATTTCTTCATCACACTTTAAGAATTTTTTAAAATTTTCTAAATTATCAAATAAATTATTCTTAAACTTAGAAATTATATCTACTTTTTCTTTTAATAATTCTATATCTTTATAAAACTCCTCATCAGTTTTATAAATAAGACTTAAATCCCATTTATATTTATTATCAATTTCACTTCTATTTTTTTGTTTATTCATAAATATCCTTTCATATATCAGTTAAAGTTCTAGTTTCCTAGAACTTCTTTATTAATTATTTTTCTTCATAATCTGCATCTGCTACATCGTCATCTTTTTTCTTTTTCTTTTTATCTTTTTTATCATCTTTATTATCAGCTTCTGACTGTTCGCTTCTTTCTTTGTTTACTTGTTCATAGACTTTAGCAGCTAAAGCCATAGCTTTCTCACTTAATTTATCTTTTTTAGTTTTAATATCTTCTATATCTTCTTTTGATAAAGCATCACGTAAATCTTTAATTAAATCTTCTACTTCTTCTTTTTCTTTCTTATCGATTTTATCTCCTAAATCTTTAATAGATTTTTCAGTTTGGAATATCATTTGTTCTGCTTCATTTCTTGTTTCTGCTTCTTCTTTTTTCTTTTCATCTTTTTCTTTATTAGCTTCAGCTTCTTTCATCATAGCTTCTACTTCTTCATCTGTTAAAGTTGTATTTGAAGTTATTGTAATAGATTGTTCTTTATTAGTACCTAAATCTTTTGCTGTAACATTAACTATACCATTAGCATCAATATCAAATTTAACTTCAATTTGAGGTACACCACGTGGTGCTGGTGGAATATTTGTAAGTTGGAATCTTCCTAAAGTTTTGTTATCAGCTGCCATACTTCTTTCACCTTGTAATACATGAATATCAACAGCAGGTTGATTATCTGCAGCAGTTGAGAATACTTCAGATTTAGAAGTTGGAATAGTTGTATTTCTAGGAATTAAAGTTGTCATAACTCCACCTAATGTTTCAATACCCAAAGAAAGTGGTGTAACATCAAGTAATACGATATCATTAACATCTCAGTTAAAACGCCACCTTGAATAGCAGCTCCCATTGAAACAACTTCATCTGGGTTAACTTCACGAGAAGGTTCTTTTCCAAGTTCTTTAGAAATTAAGTCATATACCATAGGAATACGAGTTGAACCTCCAACTAAAATAACTTTATCTATATCTTCCTTTTTCATATTAGCATCTTTTAATGCTTTATGAACTGGATCTAAAGTAGACTCTACTAAATCACGAATTAAATCTTCAAATTTAGCACGACTTAAAGTTATATCTAAGTGAACAGGTTCCCCATCATCACCCTTAGCAATAAATGGTGCTGAAATTTGAGTAGAAACTACTCCAGATAAATCTTTTTTAGCTTTTTCAGCAGCTTCTTTAAGTCTTTGCATTGCCATTTTATCTTTGCTTAAATCAATTCCATTATCTTTCTTAAATTCAGAAACTAAGTAATCCATAATTGCATTATCAAAGTCATCTCCACCAAGTTTGTTATTACCATTTGTAGATTTAACTTCAAATACACCATCACCAAGTTCAAGAATTGAAACATCAAATGTTCCTCCACCTAAGTCATAAACTAAAATAGTTTGTCCTTCTTCTTTATCTAAACCATAAGCAAGTGCTGCTGCAGTTGGCTCATTAATAATTCTTTCAACTTCAAGTCCGGCAATTTTACCAGCATTTTTAGTTGCTTGTCTTTGACTATCATTAAAGTATGCAGGAACAGTAATAACTGCTTTTGTAACTTTTTCTCCAAGATAACTTTCTGCATAATCTTTCATATAAGATAAAATCATTGCAGAAATTTCTTCTGGTGTATATTTTTTACCTTCAGCTTCAACTTTTTCTCCACTACCCATTAATCTCTTAATTGATGAAATTGTATTTGGATTAGTTAATGCTTGACGTTTAGCAGCATCACCAACAATTCTCTCTCCTTTTTTAAAAGCTACTACAGATGGAGTTGTTCTTCCTCCTTCTGGATTTGGAATTACTTTTGGTGCACCAGCTTCCAATACTGATACACAACTGTTTGTTGTACCTAAATCAATACCTATTATTTTACTCATTATTTATCTCTCCTTCAATTTTTTTATTTACTTTTACTGAGGCAGGGCGAATTACTCTACCATTTAATTTATAACCTTTTAATAATACTTCTGTAACAACATCATCATCCATTTCAGGAATATCATCAGTCATTAATGCTTCTTCTTCTGTTGAATTAAAAGGTTTACCTACATTATTAATATCTTCTACTCCAAATTTCTTTAAAGTATCAGTTAACATTGCATACATCATTTTAAATCCATCTAGAAATTTAGAAAGTTCATCAGTTAAATCATTATCATCAAGTTTTATAGCTCTTTCAAAATTATCAACTATAGGAATAAGTTCCATAATCAAATCTTGATTACAATATTTTTTAAAATTCGTAACTTCTTCATCTTTTCTTTTTCTATAATTAATTAACTCTGCTTGAGCATATTTAACCTTTTCTAAAGCATCTTCGTTTTCTTTCTTTAATCTTTCTATTTCTTCTTTTAATTTTTTATCTTTATTATTAATTTTCTTTTGTTCTTTGCAATTGCATTTTTTATTATTTTCATTATGCTCTTTACAATTACAATTTTCTTTGCACTCTTTTTCTTTTATTTCTTCCATAACCTCTCCTTTAATTATTATCCTCGATATTTTCTTTTAAATACTCAAGCAATGTTACTACTCTTTCATAATCCATTCTTTTAGGACCAACGATTGCAAGAGTTCCTTCATCAGTTCCATTTTTAAATTTGGTTTTAATAACAGTAACATCATCATCTATATTACTCTCATGACCAATATAAACTTTAATATTATTATCATCATCTTTTTTTATTTCACGTAAGATATTTTCATCATCAAGCTTATCAAAAATATTTTTTATTTTAGTAACATTACTAAATTCAGGTTGATCTAAAAATTTATTTTTACCTACTACATTAACACTATGTGATGTAAAATCACTAAATACATTATAAAATGCATTATATAATTGTTCATGCTGTGTAACATATTTTCCAATTACAGGTTTAACTTCATATTCAAGTTTAGTACTAACTTCATCTATTGGAGTACCTACAATTAAGTTATTAATAAGACCAACTGTTTTTTTCACATCTTCTAATGAAACATTTTCCAGTTTCAATTCCTTATGTTCAACATGTCCTCTATCAGTTACAACAATAACTATCATACTAACATCATCTATTGGTACAACTTCAATTTGTTTTAATAAATTATCATGAGAAGATGAACCAAGAATAATAGTTGCATAATTAGTCATATCAGAAATAACTTGTAAACTCTTATTTATACAATCTGATAAAGGTAATTGCTGATTATGAAAAATTATTTGTAATTTTAACATATCTTCAGCATTCATCTTTTTTGGTTCCATTAAATTATCTACATAATAACGATAACCTTGTTCACTAGGAATTCTACCAGATGAGGTATGTGTTTTTTCTAAAAGATTAGCTTCCTCAAGAACAGACATATCATTTCTAATAGTTGCACTAGAACATTTTAATTTTTTTGAAATTAATTTAGAACCTATTGGTTTAGCTAATTTTACATAATGTTCAACTATAAGTTTTAAGATATTTTCTTGTCTTTTAGTTAACATCAAATCCCCTCCTAGCACTATAATTTTATGAGTGCTAAAAGTATTATATGATTATTTTTAGCACTTGTCAATACTTATTGCTAATATATTGCTAAAAATATTAAAAAATATACAAAAATTAATAAATAAGCCTATATCATTTTCTTTTATAAAAAGACTATGCATAAATCCATACTCATTTAAACTCTATTTTAAATATATTAGAAATTGTCAAATTAAAAAGAGAGTGTTACAATAAAACTAATTTTAAAGGAGATGAAAAAATGCAATTAAAAGTCAGAATTATTTTAGAAAAGCCTTTAACTCTTCCAGCTCATTATAATGCTATTTTACAAGGAATTATATATAATGCAAGTGATAGCATAAATCATTCATATACAAAACAAATTCATAATGAGGGTAAAGCCAAAAATGGTGTCAATAAATTTAAATATTTTTGTTTTAGTAAAATTACAGGAAAATATACTTTTGAAAACCATAAAATTACTTTTTTAGAAAGTTTATATTTTGAAATTCGTAGTGCAGATGCTTATTTTTTACATCTTGTTTATGAAGGCTTTCAAAAAAATGGAATCTCTTTTTATGAACATCATTTTAACCCTATTTTAAAATTAGAAGACCGTATTATTCAAAAACAAGAAATTTATATTAAAATGCTTTCTCCTATAATTGCCTTAAAACCTGCTCTTGACAATAAAAAAGAATATCTAACACCTTATGATACAGAATTCATTCCTTATCTTTTACAAAATTATCAAAATAAATATTATGACTTTTATCAAAATATGGCACCACAACTTGATATAGAAGTATTAGATGTTTCTTATCGTGATAAATTAGTTACTACCTTTAATGGTACTTATTTAACTGGTTGGTATGGTGTATATGCATTAAGAAGTACTTCAGAAGTTCTTACCTTTTTATACAATTGTGGGTTAGGAAGTAAAAATGCTCAAGGATTCGGATTATTTACAGTTTTAAAAAAAGAAAATGAGGATTAAATAAAATTATCCTTATTTTCAAAAACACCAATATTTTCTTTTTTAATCCTCATTTTAGGAGGAAAAGTATAAATACGAATAAAATCTTCTTTAGGATGTATTTTCGTTCGTAATTCTTTTTTTAATCTTTGAAAATTAGTAGAAGAAATATAGCCTTCAAAAACAGAATTTTGGACTCTTGTTAAATACTTACGACATATTTTTAATACTTTATTTACTCGTTTAGTATTCACATCATAGACTAAAATAATATACATTATGGATAATATTTAAATGGCTTAAATTTTCTTTCTTTTAAAATACAAGAAGAAAATTTAGCAATTTCCTTTCTAATAATTTGAGCATAGGTCATTCTTTCTTCTTTCACAATTAATTTATCAAATAATTTATTATAGAATTCTTTAATTACTATTTTTCTTCCCTTATCATTTAAAAATATTCCTTTCCCTACTTTTTCAAAACAATAAGTAGGAATCATTTTTTTATTTATTAATTTAAAAATAATTTTGTCAATAATAATTGGTTTAAAAATTTCTGATAAATCCAAATTTAAACTTTCATACCGCTGATTTGAAGCATGAAGATAAGCAATACGTATGTCTAATTTTGTTTTATAAATTTCCTTAGCAATAAAATTATAAAGCAAAGTATTTCCAAAGCTAATTAAACAATTTAAACAATCTTGAGGAGGTCTTTTGGTTCTTTTCGTAAATAAAAAATTAGAATCATTAATAATAGCATTAAAAGATTGATAATATAACATACGAATTTGTGCTTCACAAATTAATACTTGATTATGATTTGATACTTCTTTTAATTTTTGTTCTAGAGTTTCTATTTTATAAATTATATCATTTAATTTCAAATGATATCGTTGGTTATAATATTTTAAATTTGATTTCATATTATAAATTCCACCTAAGATTATCTCTTTGGCTAATTGCAATCTCTTTTCTTCTTTATTATAAATATCTGCTTGTTTTAAATAAAGAATACTTGACTTTTTTAAATCATTGAGAACAAACTTTCCAAGATAACAATTATGTTTATCAAAAAAATGAACAAGTATTCCTTTTGCACTCATTAATTGAAAAAAATTTGATTTTAATAAAACTGATGCATAAATATTTAAATTATCTATACTTTCTACCGGTAAATAAATACGCTTTTTGGGATTTTCAAACAACAAAGTAAAATCCTTTTGTCCTAAAATTCCATTACTTACAATATGATTTTCTTTAGGATTGTTTTTATCAAAATTTTTAGTCCAATCCTCAAAGTAACCTTCTTTCTCCTTAGTTATTTTAATAATTTCCATTCCTGTAATAGTTCTTTTTAATTTATAGCCAAAAAAGGGAATTGAAAAAATATTACTAATCATTGTTTTTTCTTTTTTAAATTTTAATCCAAAAGTTGCTAACTCTTGCTCTAACATAATTTTGATTTGTTGTAATTCTCTAAGATTTTTTCCAAAAATACAAATATCATCACAATAACGAATATATTTAATTTCTAATTCATCCATTTTTTGATCTAAAGCATCTAAATAAAGATTACTTAAAATAGAACTTATAGGATTTCCTTGAATAATTCCTTTACTATTTTTATATTCAACAAAATCATAATTCACTTCACATTTGATATATTTTTCAATTAAAGAATATAATTCTTTATCCATAGGAATACTTTTTATTTTTTCTAATAATTTTTCATGATTAATTTGATCAAAATAACTTTCAATATCCATTTTGCAAGTAAAATGAAATCCTTCATTTCCTATTTCTTGAATTCGTTTCACAGTAGCTAAAGTACCTTTATTGGTTCGATAAGCAAAAGAATTAGGAGAAAAAGTATCATCTAAATACTTATTCAAAATTTGACTAATAGCACGGCAAATAAATTTATCTTTCAAACTTAAACTAGCTACCAATCTTATTTTTCCATTTGGATTAACAATTTTTTTAATTTGAATTTTTTTCACACAATAAACTTCTTCTTGAATTTCTTTTTTTATCTCATTTAAATTTAACTCTAAATATTCTTTAAAATCATTAAATTTATTTATATTAATTCCTTTATTTTCAATATGATTTAATGCTTCTTTTATATTTTTCTTTCCTAATATTTCATTGATTGTTATTTTATTCATTAAAAAGTACCTCGATCTTTATTCCTTTATTTTAGAGGATTTGAATGAAAACATACTACAAATGTCATCAAAAAATAATAAATTTTATCAGAAAAATGCCTCAATCATTTTTTATTTTTTTGTTTTTTTATTCTATCCTCTGCTATCTCTTATTTTATCTTACTTTCTTTAAAAAATAAAGTCATAAACATTGAAGCACTTTTTGACCCATTTTCGTTTGATTTTTATTATAATTTATGATAAAATGCTTTGTATACATTAGTATTACATTATTCTTAGGAAATTTGAAACTTTTAGTTTCCATTTTTATCTCTCCTCTCATGTGCCGACTCGTATTACATTATTCTTAGGAAATTTGAAACTTGCTTTTACCTCCTGTTTGTAAGATTTAAGAAATGCATTATAGGTATTACATTATTCTTAGGAAATTTGAAACTTTGGCATTGCTGTTACCGTTAGTAGCAACGTGACTTGTGTATTACATTATTCTTAGGAAATTTGAAACTTATCGGTTGCAAATGCAACTGTTACTCGAAGGCCAATGTATTACATTATTCTTAGGAAATTTGAAACTTATTTATATTTTTTTGTGTATTAAGCTCCAATATTTTGTGATTACATTATTCTTAGGAAATTAATAGATATAGGCATAATAAAAAGTACAATTCGTTTTATTTGAAATGTACTTTTTATTATGTTAAGAAAAGATTACTTTTTATATCTAGGTAATTTTAATCCTTCTATTTTAATTTTTATACCATTTTTTTCAATTGTTCCTTCTAATCCCTTTGCATTTAAATCTTTTCCATCTTTGATTTGTGGTAATACCATTAATACGTAAGGATTTTTTATTTTGGTGCTTTTGTTATCCATAAACCAATAATGTCCTGCTTCCTCGTAAGATCCTTTTCTATAATTAGATGCTAATGGATAAGTAATTTCACAATCATTATAATTTGCTTTTAAATAATTAAAATTATACATTCTTAAAGCATCTTGAAAACTTTGAGAAATTATATCAAATGTATTATTTAAATTAATATCTTCCAATTTTATATTTAATACATTATTTATGGTATCAACTTGATAACTTACTTTATTTTTATTTACTTTTATATTTCTTATTTTAGCATCTAATACCTTTAATTTTACACTTCCATAACCAAATGGCTTTGCTTTTCCTATTTTATGACATAAATCATAATATGGTCTATCTTGCCAAGAAGTATTACTATCATAGTCTAAATTAATAATAGCAATCAAATCCTTTAATTCTTTTTCTGTAATATTATCAAAATAAATATTAAATTTAAATTCTATATTTGGCTTTACAGGTACAATAGAACAATTACGTTTTGTTTTTTGATTAGTCATATTATTTTTACTTGGTATATGATGCCAATACATTTTTCTTCCTCTAATACCAATTTGTGAAGATGGAATAATAGAAGATTTTTCTTTAGTAAATTGAACATCATAGTTCCAATCTAAATTCTTTTTAGACATTAAATCTTCATTGGTTAAAAATAAAGAGTAAAAATGTGGATTAGAAATATGAGGAGATGATAATTCTTTTAAAATTCTTGATTGACTATAAGGATTGGTAGTTCCCTCATAAATTGCATCTCCAATTCTTATTTTTGAACCTTTAGCATCATTATCACTCACAAATCCAAATAAATCACATGCTTCACATAAACTTTTTTTATCGATACATGGAGCATAACTTTTTTTACGATCATTACATACATCTAATAATTCATTTAAAGAACGGTGATATGCTTCTTTTCCAATACAAGCTAAAGATAAATAAGTATGATGAGTTTCATCGATTGCACTATACCAAACAGGTAATTCATCTTTTTTAAAATCATATCCAGCATACCATGTTTTATTTTGCAAATTTTTATTAAAGGCCTTATCATTATACATATCAAAAATTTCTTTTAATTTTTTGACTGCTAAATCTAAATCTTCTATTTTTAATTCATTTAAACTTTTGTATACAAAAATGCTATCATGAATATTTTCATTAGTTTTTTTACCTCCTAATTCTCCAATAAATAATAAACCTTTCAAATTTCCTCCTGGATGAATTTTGGTAACATAATTTACTACATCATTACTTTTAGGAACAGTAACCATTTTTCCATCAAAAGAAACCCAATCTCCTGTTTTATAGGTAGTATTATCTACTTTTAATTTATTATTTTTATCTACAGGGTAAACACCTGAAATATAAGAAGTTCCTCTTGTTGTATGTAGAGAATAACGAGTTGCTGGATATAAATGCCAATGATTATTTTCATCTCTTTTTAATATTCCTGGTTTTTTAGGAATACGACTACGAGAAATAAAACTTTCTTCTACATCTACAGAAGACATGCAAGAATCAGTAAAAACTTCAAAATCACTACGTAGCATCCCTCTTATTTCACTTCCTGGAATAACAGGGGAATAAAAAGTTTTGCCATTATCTTTTTTCTCTTCTTGATAATTAAAAAATATAAATTCCGGGCATTCAGTTTCAATTTCTTTAGAAGTATCGGAAATAATGGTTTCTGTTTTAGTATTTAAACTACATTCTAAAAAACCTGTATATGTTTCATTAAAGGTATAATCATCTCTTTTACAACCAGTAGAATTTAAAGAAATAAAATTATAAGGATTAACATAACTTACACTTTTATCTACTCTAACAGGAGTTTCATCTTTATCATTTTTCTTTTTTTGATTGCCTTGATAATTTTTCATTATTTTGCCTCCTTTTTAAATTCTACTAATCTAGATTTTCCTAAAATGACTTGTTCATCTTCTGTAATTTCAAAGTAATTACGAACTACTAAACGAATTCCTTTTTTCACTTCTTCTTTTGTAACTTTTAAAGGAAGATCTACAATGCGATTTAATTGTGTAATGGTTGTAAAATTTTCATCTGAATCTACAATTTGATTTCCTGTTACAAACATTTCTTCATCAAAATAATCATTTAAATCTAAATCTTCTTTATCTATAATTTCACTATAAAGGAATTCATGTTTATCTTCATCCCATATATATTTTAATTCCATTTGGGGATTAAAAATACGTATTTGGGTAAGATAATCAAATTGAACTTCTTGATGAAATAAAATGGTATTTTCTTTAAAAAGACCTACACAAACTTTATTATAAAAGTAAGCTAGTACATAAGCATTTGTAATTTGTTTTTCTTGTATTTTTTTTATAATTTCTTCTTTTGTAAGTGCATTCACTATAAAACAACCCCCTCTAAATTTGTATTTTCAATAAAAGAATCAAGATTCCATTCTTCTTCATTTAAAGTAACATTCATTACTTTAAATAAACCTCTACCTATAGCAGTTTGACCACCTAAAGCTAGAAAACCATTATCAATATCTTTAATTGTTAAAGCAAGGAGTAATAATAAATATTGATTATTTTTTTCAATAGAATTTACTTTAATTTGTTTAGGAATACGAATAGTAAGTGTTGTATCTCCATTTACTTCTACTCTTTCATTAAATAAAGCACGATTAGCACTTCCACCTGAGAAACGATTAATTTTTGTTCTAGAAAGTGTAATTTCTTTAGCATGATTTAATGTAGATTCTTCAATAATAATTCTTGAAGCCTGAGCTTGTTTTGATTTTTCTTCTACGAATCCAAACCAATCATCAATTGATTTATTATCTATTTTTTCTTGTAAATGTAATAGTTTATGATAATATACAATTTGTTTTCGAAGAAGACCATTAAAACTGCTTCCTGGAATAATTGGTGTTTGTTTTGATTTTATGTGTTCAAAATCAACATCTCCAGCTTGAGCACTATAACTACGAATACTAATACCACCTAACTGTTTTAATGAAACTTTTATAATATCATAGAATGTTTTTTGTTCTTTTTGAATGGTATAAACATCATATTTTTGTTTATCAAAAATATCAAAAGAAAGAAATTCGTCTAAATTTTCTTTTGTAAATTTCTTTTGATAACATTCTTTGACTTTTACTTTTCCAAATCCTCTTTTACTTTTCATTCCAATTAAGATATTGCCTTCATTTAAATGATATAAAATTTTATTAATTACTTTTTCCATTTCATCGGAAGAATCATTATCACGAATAGTAGCTTCCATGCGAAAAGTAAGTATAGCACCTGACTCAACAATTTCTATATCATATTTAGCACCATCAATTGTAATTTTATTTTCATCTACGTGAATTCCATCACGGATACTTGTAGTATACTCATTTTGAATCACTGCATCAGAAATGAATAAGGGACTTAATATTTTTTCATTATCTTTTTCTTTTAAAATAATTTTTTGTTCATCTGCGTTTAAAGAATGAAGAAAAACACCTGCTAAAGAAGTAGCTGGAATAAATACAGTTCCTTCTCCATCACGAATTAAATCATGATCTGTTAATATTGAATCTCCATTACCAATTGATAAAGGAGAAAGTGTTTCTATTTCCACGTAATAATATATTTTTTCTTTTATCATTTTGCTTTCATCCCTTCTATTTTCATTTGTATAAGGATTTGTTTTACATATTTTAAATAATATTCGTCTTCATTAAATATATTTGTTTTGCAAGTCATTTCTATTTCATGTAAGTCTGTTAATATTTCTAATTGAGAATTTACATTTTTTAAAAGATGCTTAATGGTTTCTAGTTTTTTCTTATCTTTAATACTTCCAACATTTTCTAAAAATTGATTTTTAGTTTTTGATTGTTTTAACATAAGTAACAAACGGCCAATTGTACTGTTATTTATATTTTGAAATTTTTGTTTTGTTACTTCATCTAAGATAGCATCATCAATAGATTTTACTATTGATTTTTCTATTAACTTTAATAGTTCTTTATTTATATTTTCTAAAGTTAACTTTTCTTGTTCTTCTTGATAATTTTGTAATGCTAAATTTTCATTTTGATTTGTTAAATCAATAATTTTTATATTTCCATATCCTTCATTTGTTCTTTGACCAATTGTATAATTTTCTTCAAGCATCAATTCATCTTCACTTGAAAATTTGAAGATACTTCCTGCTTTAAATGAACTTAATTGTTCTTTAGGCAAATTCCACAAAATGTTATATCCTGATGCTTCACCATAATTAATAAATGCTCTTTCTTTTTGTATTGTTGATCCTAGAAGTTCTTTCATTTTATCAATAAAATCACTTTTGGCAATGGTTGCTTCTCCATTTTTATTTAATAAAATTACATCTGAGGTAAGAACGACTGCAAAATCTTTATATGATTTCTTTTCATTCTTTATTTTATTTACTGTAATTTTTTCTAAAACTAATTGACCATATTCTGCTGTTTTACTTTTTCCAACATAAAATGTTTCTCCAATATTTAAGTACTTTTCAATTTGTTTTAAATATTTGGATTGTCCCACAATTTTTCCTAAAAAATATTGATTTTTATCTATAGAAGTATATTGATATAAAGTACCTCCATCTTCTGTATCTTGAGCCTTACCAATACTTTTATCTTTTGGTCTTTGATGATGATAACTTTCTGTCATTATTACATCCATAACACGTTCTGTTTCTAAGTGAATATATTTCTCACCAATATTGGTTAATTGAATTCCTTCTTGATTAATTTCAAATAATTTGTTATAAAATTCATTCTTTTTTCCTTTAACCTTTGCATAACTAAATGGAATAGGAATAAATTCTAAACCTTCTTGATTAGAAATATAACAATTATGATATTGAACTTTGCCATTTAAAAATAAATCAATATATTCTGGTGTTAAATTTTCAAAATCTTGAATCTGATGATCTTCAATATATTTTTTCGCTATATTTCCTAAAATATTACTTCCAGCAATATATTTTTCAGAAATTTCTGTTTCCTTTTTAGAAACCATAAGTTTTGATTTTGCTTTAAATAACAACTGAATTTCAACGTACTCATCATCATCATTTAAAATTTTAAGTGTTTTCATTGATTCTTCATTTGAAACTTCTTCTAACTTACAAGTGATTTCTCCAAAACCACGAGTTCTATTCATTCCAATATGTTTTAAAAATTTCAAACTATTTTCAATAAAACTTTTATCTAAAGAATCATTAATTTCCAATAAACTTGTAAATTCATTGTTTTTTCGTACAGCACGTATACTTCTTAATGAATTTTCCTTACCAGTTCCTGTTTCTTCATCAATAGCTGTTTGATGACGTGTATAAGTAAATAAATCAATTATTTTTTGTTTTGTCATATATTTTTGAAATTTTTTAGGAAGTTTGTTTAAATCTTGTAAAAATAAATCATAATTTTCTAAATAAGCATCACTTATTTTAAATGGACAACTATTTTTCATTCCTTCTTTTCCATAAATTTCATCTAATTTTTTAAGGTCTTCTCCACTCCATTCACAATATTCTAAAGATGCTTCTTTTAAAAGTCCTTTTAATCGTTTAGCAGGAATATAAGGAAATCCATATTCATCATAACAAACATCGGTATCAATTAAACTACCAAAACCAGTTCCTGAAGAAGTAGCTAAATCACTATTTAATTTTATAGATAACTTATATTTCATTATTTTTCTCCTTCTTTCTTGGCAAAAATATCTAAAAATTCTAATGCATCATAATATTTAGCAACACCATCATCATAATATGGTTGTATGTCTAATGGAAAGTTTTGATTTTTCATTTTTAACATTTTTAATAAAGAAATCATATTTGCTTTACTTTTATAATAGGAATCACGCAAATTTTTAGCTGTAGTTCTTGAAACAGATGAGATATGACTAAGATTATCTAAAAATAAATCTAAATTGCATTCTTGTTGTTTTTGGTTTAAATTTCTTTTTTCATCTTCTGTATAAATTCCAAAAGGTCTACAAATTAAATTTCTATTTTCAATATTTTGATAATGATGTGCGCGCATTTCATCTAAATCATCACTAATATATCCTGAATAACAATAATGTAAATCTATAAAGTTACCAATCTCATTATTGATTTTATAACTATCAGTTTTGGCTCTTTCTTTGGCTTTTTCACAACAATTTTCTGCAATTTGATAAGCCTTATGGAAAGGAAAATGGCTATGAATAATAGCAACACCTGCACATGCACTAAATTTATATTGGTTATGATACATATAACCTTTTCGTATTTCATCAATATAAACTCTTACAATATCTAAACTGATTCTTGCATTACATACAAATGTAATATCATCTCCTGCTTTAATAATTGGACGAAATGGCAAGTTATTTTTTTGATATTTAATACCATGCTCAAAACAAATATTTTCTAACTCTGCTTTTACTCTTTTTAATGCTTTTTCTTCAAATGTTTCGTGAATGTTTTTAGAAATTTCACGCATGATAGGCGTTGCTTTATCATAAGTAGTTGCATCTTTCATAATCGAACCAATATTTAATCCCATGCTATTTCCATCAATATGAACAACAGCAATTAAACCTTCATCATCTGAAGCACGCATTTTATCAAATTCTTTCATATATTCGTTTTCTGTTGAAATATGATTATATTTTTCAATCTTTTGATATGCTTCAAAAGTTACTTTTTGTGTTCGATTGTTTTCATGGATTACTTTTGATAATGGAGTTCCTGTTACATTATCATATTGCACAATAGGTAAAATACCAATAGGCTTATTTAGAGGAGTAGTTGCTTTTATTTTTCCTAAAGCATCTTTTAAATTTTTCCAATCTGTTTGGTAATCTGTTGTTTTAGGAACATAAGCATAAGCAAGGGATAGCCCATACGCTTTTTTCATAATGTTTTTAGACATACGTTGACTTATTTCTTTACATAAACATTCATTTCTAAATAAGACAACTAAATTTCCACCACCATAATATAATACTTCAAGTTTTATTTTGCTATCATTTTCAAATGTAAGATTTTCATATTGTTCCCAATCAAGTAAATATCCTTCTTTTGTAATATTACTTTCCTCTACTGCATTTTTAAACTCATCAATAATTAAATTATCAACGATAACAGATGCTCCAACAATTTCTTTTAAGGCATTGGTTTTAAAAATATAATTTTGAATGCCACGAACATCATAAATAGCGACACATTCTAAATTTTGATTTTCCTCTTTCATTTTTTCACCTACTTTAAATTAAATATTTCTTCTTCTATTAATGAGATTATTTTATGTTGTATCGTTTCATAAATTTTTAATTGTGCATCGATGGCTTGTTCTTCTACGCCCTCTAGTTTATATATTTTAGTAAACTTGTTTAATATATTCATCGTTGTTTTTACAGCACTGATTCCTTCTTTATCAAAGATGATACCATTTTTCTTTATAAATCCTTTATCAAACAATTGATTTGGCAAATAGTCACTTTTTTTCAAATTTATATAAAAACTTTTATTTAATTGTTTTTCATTAACCAAGTTTAAATCATGCGCAGCATCATTTCTAGAAGAACGAATAGCATCAAGTATGGCCACTTGATTACATAAATCATCTTGTTGAACAATTTTCAAGCATGCTTTTAAATGACGAGCAATCTCACTTGCCGTGAATCTATAATTAGGATCTGGATTTTGTAAAGATTTCATTAGTTCTTTAAAGTAACTAAATCGATTATCCTTTATTAACACTTTAACCTCATCTCTATTAATTTTACCTTTTTTTGTCAAAATTTTCTTAAAATCGATTCCTATTTCTTGTTTAAATATTTTTTTATAGAAAGTTTCTATAATAATTTGACAAAGAAGTAGCCAATCATTTATCTCTTTACGCTCATATTTAATTTTCATAATATCCATAACTTCAATAATAGTTGAATAATCTTTTAATTCTTTATTTGAATTATTTAATCCAGTGATTGGATATAAATCACCCATATTATTTTCTATGGCAATTTTCATTGCATCTTCTTCGTTTCCAATATAACGATAATATAAATTGGAAACATAATTTTTAATTTTATTTCTGTTCCTATCACTAAAAATATCTATATTATTCTCTACTAAATCAAATGCTCCTGCATAATCATTTTTAGAAAAACAACTTTCTATATTTTCTTTTAGCATTAACATCTTCACTTTATTCATCGTATCATTTTTAACACGACGATCTAATCCATATTTTTCATTTTTCTTTGTTTCTAAATCTATTAATTTTTCAATTTCATATGAGTCATATTTTAAATGATTATCAACACTTATCTTTCTATTTTGGTTAGGGCGGGGTCCATCTACTTGCATGATATAACTATTTTTATCCATATTAGTAATTGCCATTAAATTTATATCTGCCTGCATAGCAGAAGTTCCACTAGATAAATTATAATATTTTTCACAGTTATATCCTTTAATATTTTCATTGATATCTTGTAATATTTGATAATATTCAGGATAGAAGGAACCAAATTTATTTACTTTTTCTAATCCCATTTTCTCATTTACATAATCTTCTAATTTATCATCTGGTATTTCGTTTTCTATTGCTTGATTTATTGTGTTTATAATGTTTTTAGGATAAATTACAATATTGGTATTATCTCCATTTAGAGTTTTTATTGCTGCTTGAATACAATTTGTCTTAATTTCTCTAATTGCAATTCTAGATGTTAAATATAAGTACACATCGGTGATTCTTTTTCCTTCGTTTTTAAGTTTATCAATAATACTAAGTAAAGAACCATAATTATATTCAATAGTATCTTCCATATTATTAGCAGTATATGGATCTGTATCACTTGCTCCAGTGATTAATATTCTTTTTTCTTTCTTCATTTTTTTACTTCTCCTTTTTTATAACTATTTTAGCTATTTTTATCGCATCTTCTAATGAATCTGTTACACATAAAAATCCTGCATTATGACAAAAACTTGCTGTTTTTACTTTTGTTATATCTTGTAAATCTTTACTTGATAATCCTCTCCACTTTGTTGGAAAACTTTTCCTATTTTCAAAACTTCCCAATTTTTTTGGTACAGCATTAATATTATATCCTTCTCTCATTGATGGATAGATAACAAAAAAAATATCTTTGGCTTTTTCATTGCTAGATGATAATAACCACTCTTTCCATGGTAAGCATTGATTTAAAATCATAATTCCATCTTTAGATTTTTCTATTTGTTCTTCTACTTTCGTTTTTGCTTTTAATTTGGAAAGTACGCCTTTTATAGTGTTGTCAAATATAATATTAGCCATTTTTGTTGCTTCTAAAAATTTAGCATCTTGATTTCCATCTTCATCCCAAAGAGAATTAAAACTACTAATTATATTGGATATAGAAATAATTTTATAAGGTGTATCAAAATCAGGAAGTTCTCCGTTATCATTAGCATCAATGAATTGAATAAAATTTTGGTCTATTTTTTCAAAAGCCACTTCTAAGATACTATCTTCACATCGATAGACATCCTTTAAAACTTGTTTTCCAAAATCTTGCCAAATAAGTCCACATGCTGCATATGTAACACCATTTTTTCTTACTTTTCTATTTATCTGATGATGATCATATTTTCCACCATTGATGTCATAAATTAATATATTTTTATTGACTTCCTCTGGCACTTTATTGGTTCTAAAAACAATAACATCTTTTATTTTTGATAGAATAACAGTAGCAAATACTTCATCTGCATGAAAAATACTTCCATGTGTAATACAATTTGCTTCTTCTATATTTTTTGTAACTTGAATCAAAACTACATATCTCCCTTTAAAATATTTATTTGTCTAAATTATACCATATTTCGACCAATATAAATATATTTTTTCTAATATACTGTTACTTATGTAGAATAAAATTCTTTAAATTCTTATTTGCAATATATAAAATAAAAAAAGCTATTATTATAGCTTACTGAAATAAAAACACAAATTAATATTATTAATGAAAATATATTAAATAATTTTACTATTTCCTTTTTTCTAATTCATCAGTTGTGGTATCTACAAAATCTTTACTATTTTGTCTATTAGAAGCCATTGTACTAATTACTAATGTAAATAATAATAATAGTACTACTAGCAAACCATAAAGCATAGTTGAAATTGCAAAACCTTTATTATTTAATTTCATCATATTATCACTATCCTATAATATTATGATATCATACTTTTTTTAATATTACTATAAATTTATCTCCATATTTTTTTTGTTTTAATAAAATATAATTACTATTATATATTATTTTGTCTAAATTATCACTTTCACAAACTAATATGCCATTTTTATTTAATACATTATACTTATCTATTAAATTAATGCTATCTTCTATATAATTAGTTTTATAGGGGGGATCAATAAAAATAATATCAAATTTTACATCAACTGTTTCTAATATTTTTTTATAATCAATACATAAAACTTTTGAATATTTATGAATATTAAGGTTAGTAATATTATGATTAATAATTGTAATTGCTTTTTTATTTTTATCTATAAAATAACAATATTTAGCTCCTTCACTAATAGCTTCTATTCCTAAATTACCACTTCCTGAAAATAAATCTAAACATACAGAATTATCTACATTATTTTGAATCATTGCAAATAGACTTTCTTTTACTCTATCCATTGTTGGACGAGTACCTAAAATATCAAAACCTTCAATTTTCCTTCCTTTTAAAAATCCACTAATTACTTTCATTACAACCACCACTATTAGATATTATTTTTAATCTATTATTTATTTCCATTATTAATAAATTAACATCAGTTTCACATTGTTTATATCTCATAAATTCTTTATTTTTATAAACTTCATATCTAATTTTTGAATCTTTTGTATCATTATATTTTTTAACTAATTCAATTAAATCTTTATTTTTATATACATTTTTTTTACAATTTACTAAATTAGTAATAACCTTACTATTACTAAGTGATAATTTTAATTTATCTATGTAATTTATTAATTGATCCATATAATCACCAAATACATTATATCATAAATATAATAATCTATAAAAAAAGAAATAGTTACCTATTTCAAAACATCCATAAAACTATGAATTATACTAATACTATTATTTATTTTTTCTAATCTATCTTCAGTAGTTAATTTATATCTACTCTTCATTTCACGCTCTAGCTCTTTAATACTATTTGGATCTCTATTCAAAAATTTATACCAATATGAATACTCTCTTAAATAACGATATATATTAGGATTGCTTCTAACATATATTTGAGTTTTAATATCCATTAATCATCAAAATACTTATACATAGGTCTTGGTTCATAATTTTTTTCTTTTGTTGCAGAACCTATACCTATATCTTGTAATAAACCAATTGTTTTTTGAAGACTATTGACACCTTTTTGAACAGATTCCAAATCTACATTTTTAATCATATTTACTAATTCTGAAAAAGATGAACTTCTATTTGAATTACTTGTAGTTATACTTCTTATAAAATATTTATCCCAAATATTACTATCTTCACCATACATATCATACAATTCATATAATTTTTGCCAACTAGTTTTTCCATCTATGACGCTATTACCAAGTTCTGGATGTAATCTTACGAATTTTTTAAATAATTCCTTAGACATATTAACCACCTAATAAAATATATGATAAAAAAATAAGTAAATTCATACTTATTTTAATAATACTATTACTTTATATCTATTTAGAAAATATTATTAAGGCATTTTATTAATCTAAAAAATCATCAATAGTCATTAATCTATCATCAATTTCTTCCAAAGAAATTTGTTCCTTTTTAGAAATTGGATTTTCAGATATTTCATTATCTTCATTATTATTTAGGAAATCATCATATTTTGATAGTTCACTAACAACAAAAGCATCTACTAATTGATTTTTTGAAATTTCTCTTCCAGTAGAGTATCTATCCATAATTGGTAATTCAGTTACTTTTATATCATCAATATATGATGACTTAATACCCAAATGTTTTTTATTTTCAGTGATAAATGTTTTAAGTACAGTATATGGATTAGTTTTAACCTCTCTTAGTAATAATAGTCCTCTACGACTTCTAGTAGATATAGGAAATTCACTTAATCTAACACGTTTTCCAGTACCATTTGTAGTAATTATAGATATAAATTCATCTAATGTATATGAAAAATTATTGACTGATACTATATAATCATCTTTTAATTTCATAGCTTTAACACCACTAGCTTTAACACCTACAATAGGAATTTCTGAGGTATTAAAACTTAAACCATAGCCAGTATTAGTTGTTAAAAATATTGTATTTTTTTGTTCAATAAATGCATCTATTAATGTATCATCATCTTTTAATTTCATACAATTTACAGGTTTTGAATAACGACTAAGTTTAAACTCACTTATTTTAGTTCTTTTAATCATACCATTTTTAGTAGTTAGTATAATATTAGTGTCATTATTATCAAAATTACTAATAGGTATAGAAGAAACAATAGATTCATCTGGTGCAATTTCAATTAAATTAGAAACATGCTTTCCAATATCTTTCCATTTAATATCAAAGATTGTATGAACAGGAATATATAAGAAATTACCTTTAGTTGTAAACATAAGTAAAATATCTAAAGTAGACATTTCATACTGTCCTATAATATAATCTCCTTCTTTGATAGTTGGAATTTCTCCATTACTAGCTTGATAGCTTCTCATACTAGTTCTTTTAATATATCCGTCATTTGTAACTAATACTATAACATCTTCTTTAGGAATCATAACAGAAGTATCTATTTTTATCTCAGTAATTTCTTCTTTTATATCTGTAATTCTATCCATTGCATAATTATTTTTAACATCACGCAAATCCTTCTTCATAACAGACTTTAAAACATTTTCATCACCTAAAATTGCATTTAAACCTTCTATTATTTTTTTAAGATTAGCCATTTCTTCTTCAAGCTGTACAACATCTGTATTAGTTAAACGATATAATTGTAACATTACAATAGCTTCTGCTTGTTTTTCAGAAAATTCAAATTCTTTAATCAAATTATCTTTAGCATCACTTTTATTTTTACTAGAACGTATTACTTTAATTACCTCATCCAATATTGAAATACATTTAATCAACCCTTCTACAATATGTAGCCTAGCTTTTGCATGACTTAAATCAAACTCAGTACGTCTAGTTACAACTTCTCTTTGATGACTAATAAAAGCATCTAAAGCAGATTTAAGTCCAAGTAATTTAGGTCTTTTATTTACAATAGAAACCATATTAAAATTATAACTTATTTGCATATCAGTATTTTTAAGTAAATAATTTACAACTAAATCTTTATTAGCCCCTTTTTTTAAATCTATTACAATACGAACATCAGCTGCTGATTCATCTCTAACTTCCAAAATACCATCTATTTTTTTATCAATTCTAATATCATCTATTTTTTTAACCATTTGAGTTTTATTTGATTCAAATGGAATTTCGGTAATAACAATAGAGGTTCTACCTTTTTCTTCTTCAAATGTATATCTACTTTTAATTATGATACGACCTCTACCAGTTTCATAAGCACTTTTAATACCATCGATTCCTTCTACAATACCACCTGTTGGAAAATCAGGACCTTTTACATATTTCATTAAAGTTTCTAAACTACAATTTGGATTATCAATTCTATGAATTGTGGCATCTATTACTTCTCCTAAATTATGTGGTGGAATATTAGTCGCATATCCTGCTGAAATTCCTTGAGCACCATAAACTAAAAGCGCTGGAAATCTAGCTGGAAGTACAGTTGGTTCTTCTGTAGTATCATCAAAGTTAGGAGCAAATTCTACTGTATCTTTATCTATATCACGAAGCATTTCATTACTAATTTTAGAAAGTCGTGCTTCAGTATAACGATAAGCTGCTGGACTATCCCCATCTATAGACCCATTATTACCGTGCATATCAATATAAGGAATACGTGTTTTCCAAGGTTGACTCATTCTAACCATAGCATCATATATAGAAGTATCACCATGTGGATGATAATTACCAATTACATCTCCTACTGTTTTGGCACTCTTACGATACCCTTTATCATAAGTATTATGCTCTTTATACATTGAATACAAAATACGACGTTGAACAGGTTTCAAACCATCACGTGCATCAGGTATAGCACGATCTTGGATAATATACTTAGAATAACTTCCAAATCTTTCGCTCATTATATCTTCTAATGTATAATCAAATATTTTTTCTAATATTTCTTGTGTTTCTTTTTTCTTTGTCATTATTATCACCAAACTTTTAATTTATTTACTTTCCTTTTTATTTCTTCATACCTATTACAATGCTTTAGTTACTTAGCATCTTTTAATGATTAAAAATGAGTATTCTACTTATATATTTAAGATTTTTAAAATTTATATTTGATAATCATCTTCTAATGTAAATTCTACGTTTTCATCTATCCATTCTTTACGAGGTGCTACATCATCACCCATAAGTACAGAAACACGTTTTTCGGCAAGTTGTGCATCTTCTATATTTACACGTATTAAAGTTCTACTACCAGGATGCATAGTAGTTTCACATAATTGATCTGCATTCATTTCACCAAGACCTTTATAACGTTGAATATCACATTTTTTACCTTTTGATTTCTCTTTCATTTCTTCTACTGTGTAAGCATAGTCTATATCTTTTCCAGATTGAATTTTAAAAAGTGGAGGTAGCGCAACAAATAATCTTCCATCTTCAATTAATGGTTTCATATAACGATAAAAGAATGTCAACAATAAACATTGTATATGACCTCCATCTTCATCGGCATCACTCATTATAATAACTTTATTATACTCACAATCTTCTATTGAAAAATTAGGACCATATCCAGCACCTATCGTATAAATCATAGTATTTATTTCTTCATTTTTTAAGATATCTTCTTCTTTAGTTTTTTCAGTATTTAAAACTTTACCACGTAAAGGCAATATTGCTTGATAACGTCTATCTCTTCCCTGCTTAGCAGAACCACCAGCAGAATCACCCTCAACTAAAAATAATTCTTTTTTGGTTTTATCTTTACTTTGAGCAGGCGCAAGTTTTCCAGATAAACTTCGTTCTTTAGAATTCTTTTTTGTACCTTTACGTGCCTCTTCACGTGCTTTTCTTGCTGCTTCTCTTGCAATCTTACTTTTTAATGATTTATTTATTATTTCTGTTGCAATTGCTTTATTTTCTTCTAAAAATACTTTCATTTGTTCTGTTACAATTGAGTCAACTGCAACTCTTGCTTGAGGTGTTCCTAACTTACCTTTAGTTTGACCTTCAAATTGAAGTAGTTCTTCAGGTATTTTTAAGCTAATAATAGCTGTTAGGCCTTCCCTTACATCACTACCTTCTAGTGCTTTATCTTTTCCTTTAATAAAACCATTTGCTTTAGCATAATCATTAAATACACGGGTTAAAGCTGTTTTAAAACCAACCTCATGACTACCACCATCAATAGTTTTAACATTATTTACAAAACTTACAATATTTTCAGAATAGGTATCAGTATATTGCATTGATATATCAACTTCAATTTTATCTTTTAAACCATTTAATGATAGAACTTTATGTAATGTATTTTTTCCTTTATTTAAATCTTCAACAAATTCTTCAATACCACGATGATAACAATATTTAGCATCTCTGCCATCTTCCTCATCAACAACCTCTATAGTAATACCTTTTAATAAAAATGCTGATTCTTGCATCCTTTCACATATTGTAGTAAAAGAAAAATTAGTAGTTGAAAAAATTGTATCATCTGGCATAAATCTAACTGTAGTACCTGTTTTATTAGTAGTACCAATTTTCTTTAATGGTACTGTAACTTTACCGCCTGATTCAAATCTGATATAATACTCAGCTTTATCATGTTTTATAGTAACTTCCATCCATTTTGATAAAGCATTAACGACACTAGAACCAACACCATGAAGACCTCCTGATACTTTATAACCATTTGATTCAAATTTAC
>CANRQD010000006.1 GCA_947632685.1 uncultured Bacilli bacterium
CTTGGTACTGTTATTATTTGTTTCTCTCCCATCACTATTTCTTTATATTTCCCATTCGTACATGGCTTTTTACATCTTTCACACACTAATTTATTACTATATTTTATTTTCTCTCTATTCTTACTTTTCTTTCCTTTCTCAGACAGTCTCCCCCGGACACTTTTGTCAATAAAAATTTGCATAACAAAATAAAAAAAATAATCCATAAAATCTGAATTATTTTTATACTTCCAATTTTACTATCTTTTTTAAAAAATTTTTACTTTTTAAATATATACCTGTATATCTATCATAATAATCATCTAAAAATAAATTTATTTCTTTTAATACACTACTAGATACTTCTAATTTTGTAATCTTTTCTATATCTACATAATAAAACATTCTAATTAATTTAATTGCTTTATCACTAACATATCCTTGATTACTTACACAATTAGCGCATATATATCCACCTAAATTAGAATCAAGTGTTACTATATTTTTATCACTACCACATACTGCACAATAATCAATAATCGGTTTAACCCCTAAAAAATCTAATAATTTTAATTCTAATATACTAGTTAACACATCAGGATTATAACCTTCTTCTATCTTTAATAATGTATTTTTACTTAAATCAAATAACTCGTTATCATCATTTTGTTTTGATACTTGAATTACTAAATCTATTATATATGATGCATATGAAAGTTTAGTTAAATCCATTAAAGTATTATTAAATGAATTTATTATGTCTACACTGATTAAAGTAGATAATCCTTTTTCTTTATAATAAATATGAAACTTACCATAAATTAATTTTCTACTTACACTTCTTAGTTTACTTTTTAAATTACGACAACCTTTTGATATTACACCTATAGTTTTATGCTCCTTAGTTATTATATTTAAAATTTTACTTGATTCACTATAGTTAGTTTCACTTAATATTATTCCCTCTATTTCTTCTATTTTCATCTTCATCACTTCTTTGATCCATGTTTTTTAATAGAAGATAATACTTTATATCTCCTGTTTCTTTAAATAATTCCCATACTACATTATTCATATTATCACCTCTATTATTATAGTGGTAATATAAATTAATTTTTATTCAGATTCATCTAAACCTAATTCCTCAAAATATTTTTCACTATCTCTCCAATTTTTTAAAGTTTTTACATATGTTTCCAAATAAACTTTTTTACCTAAAAATTTTTCCATATCATATCTAGCACGTGTTCCAATTTCTTTTAACATAGAACCTTGCTTACCAATAATAATTTTTTTAATGTTATCTCTATCTACAACAATTAATACCTGGATATTTACTATATCATCTAACTCTTCAAAACTTTCTACATAGCAAGTTACTGAATGTGGAATTTCATCACGAGTTAATTCCAATACTTTTTCACGAACTAATTCTGCCATAATGAATCTTGTTGATACATTAGTTAATTCATCTTCATCATATATTTTTTCAGACACTTCTAAATTATTCTTTATACATCTTATTAATGTATCTATATTGTTTCCATCAAATGCAGAAATAGGAATTATCTCTTTAAAATCATATAATTTTTTTAAATTATCTATATCCTTTAATAATCTAGTTTTATCTTTTACTTTATCAATTTTATTTAATAGTAAAAATATTGGTATATCTCTATCCTTTATTCTATTAAGAATAAATTCATCACCTTTACCATATCCTTTATCAATATCTATTAAAAATAATATAATATCTACTCCTTCTGTATTTGTATAGGCTTTTTTATTTAATAAATTACCTAACTTATGAGTAGGTTTATGGATTCCTGGTGTATCAACAAAAATTATTTGTGAATCTTTATCATTATATATACCATTAATAATATTTCTAGTAGTTCCTGCTTTATCTGATGTTATTGCAAGTTTTGTTCCTAAAATTTTATTTAAAAGTGTTGACTTACCTACATTAGGTCTTCCCACTAAACTTACAAAACCGCATTTCATATTAAATCTTCCTCACCAAATGGATATGGACATAATTCTCCTACAGTATAGTCTTTTATATCTCCTTTATTAGAACAACAATGAACTATACAATCTTTATCAAATAATTCAGAAATAACTTGACGACACTCAAAACATGGTGTACCTATTTCTCCAGATGATACCATTACATATAATTCTTTGAAATCACCTTTTTTATAGCCATTACTTATTGCAGCTAAGATAGCACTTCTTTCAGCACATATAGATGAACCATAAGCTGCATTTTCAACATTTACTCCATTAAATTCTTTTAAATCCTTCATTATAGCAATAGCACTTACTGCATAATTAGAATATGGACTATAACTATTTTTTTGTAATTGTTTTAACTTTTCTATCATAATAATTCTCCTATAAATAATATAATTTTTGGAATAAAAATAATTAATCCTACTATTGCAGATATCATTGCAAAAACAAGTACACCTGCTGCTGCAGTATCTTTAGCTATTTTAGCATATGGATTTTTTTCTAATGTAACTAAATCAACTGCATTCTCTATAGCGGTATTAAAAAATTCAGCCATTAAAACTAATCCTATCAAAATTACACATATAATAAATTCTAATTTACTTAATTTTAAAATAAATCCAAATAATAAAACTAATATAGCAACAACAGTATGAATTCTCAAATTTTGCTCATCTTTGTATGCAGATACAATTCCTTTAAAAGCATATTTAAAACTATTTATCAATCTTTTTTTGTCTAATTTAATATTATTTTTCTCTTTTGATTTGGCATTCATTTAGTACTTCCTCCTGTTTTGTAAACATTACTTTTTCTTCTTCTTTGTTTGTATGATCATATCCTAATAAATGATAAAACCCATGAACAGCTAAAAAACATATTTCTCTTAGAAATGAATGATTATACATTTTTGCTTGTTCTATAGCTTTATCAACTGATATATATATATCACCTAAAATATCAGTATCAACTGCACTTATCACTTTATCTTCATCATCTAAAGCAAATGTTATAACATCAGTTTCTCTATCAATATTACGATAAGTTTTATTTAAGTTATGTATATAATTATTATCTACTATTATAATATTAAATTCCACATTTTTTAATTTTTCTTTTTTTACAGCATATTCTAAAACTTTTCTTACTGTTTCTAATTCAGCTATTTCTTTTTCTGTTTCATTAAATATTTCTATATTATTCATATAATTGCCTTTCTAATAACGTTTCTTACTAAAGTTTACTATATTTATTAGTTTTATTCAAGATTATGAAATAATTATATTAAGGTTACAATTCCTATTAATACTATAATAGATATTATATTTAAAAATAACTCAGATTTCATAAATTTCGGAAGTTTACTAGCAATTTCTTTCATAAATGAATATATTAAAAATCCTATAAAGCCACCTAATATATTTAAAATAATATCATCAACATCAAATACTCTACCTATAGCCATTTGAACTGATTCTATAGAAACTGATGCGATAAATGATAATATTAATATAGTAGATTTTTTTTCAATATTTATATAATGACTTGTAAAAAAACCAAAAGGTAAAAAGAGTAACATATTACCTAGAACATTTTTTAAAAATAATCTACTACCAATTTTATATCTAAATATTTCTTTAAATGGAATATAGTTATTTGTACTCCATGACACATCATCTTGAAATGTAACAACTTGGAATAGGCATAATATATAAATTATAAATGATAACATTAACAACTCTTTATATAAATATAAGTGCTTACCACTTTTTATTAAATAAGTAACTCTTAATGATACTAAAATAACTATTGATATTATAATCATTGGCCATGTAAGATTTATAAGTCCTTGAATTGATTTATTAATTTGAGTCATTTTCTTCTCCCTCTTTAATCTTTTCTATATCAATATCTTCAATAGATTCAGATTCTGTTATGTCTTCTTTTACTTTATAAAATATATCTATTTCTATTTTACTCTTTTTTTCTACCTTTTTCAAAACTTTTTTATCTATAATAGTATCGTCTTTTCCTAATTTCTGTTTTAATTTATTTATTCCAATTTTAATGGCCTCTTTTTCTACATTATCTATATTATATTTTTTATCTGTAATATTAGTTTCTTTTATATTTGCATAATTTAGAGATATTGGAATAATTCTATTTGACAATAGTGAGATTCTTTCTAATTTATAATTTTTATATTTAGGAGGAAATAAAAATATACTTTTATTAAATAAATTTAATTCTATTCTATGAGTACTTTTACCAGTTGGAATTTCACTAACATAATGTTTTGGTAACTCTATTTTTACTGTATACCAAACTTCTCCAAAAACTTCTCCTTCTGCCCTTACTTTAGTCATAGGTTTTTCATCTCTAGTTATAATTCCACTTATTAATACTTCCCCTTTTTCAACATAATCATATTTTTTCTTTCTTACTTCTCCATGAGTTGCAGAAATATTTAATATCATAGCACTTTTTTTAGCAATTATATTTTGAGTTTTAGTATTTTTTTTAACATTATTTTTTATCCTTTCTTCTACTTTTACAATGTATTTTGTACCAACTGATTCTATTTCCAACCATTCTATTCTATCAATTTCTTTTCTTAATATTTTTCTTTTTATTTCTTCTTTTTTATCATAGCTAACTTTAAATCTATATTTTCTAATACCATACTCTTCTAAATCATTTCTAATTATATCTCTAATTTCACTTTTTGAATGCTCTATTTTTATATCAAAAATCATATTTGACAATATTTTTAAAACTATAACTCCAATAAATAAACAGATGATAAATATATAATATTTTTTTAATAAATGTTTATATTTAATAGCTCCATATTCTTCTACTATTGTTATTTTATAAGTTGTTTTTTTCTTATTAATTAAATTATATCCAATATCATCTACTATTATTATAATCGAATTATCTTTAGTTTCCATGCTATAAATATAAATTTTTTCTTTTATCAAATTTTTTATAAATCTTTTTGGATCTTTACCTTCTATTTTTAATTTATATCTACTATTCATCAGATTCTACCTCTACTAATATAACTTTTCCACTTATTAATAGTTCATTATCTAATAACTTATTTAATGATAAGTTTTCTCCTTTTATAATTAATCTACCATCTGGAGTTAATAAAGATATTCTTTCATTTTCTAATGCAATTATCTGTAAATAGTTTGTAATATATATTCTATCTTTAAAAATAGTTAGTCTAAATTCGCTATCATTTATATATTCCTTTATTCTATTAAACATAAAATCACCTATTAAAGAATATGTTATTAAGTTATGTTTAATTATGAAAAATAAAAATTGATAATTTCTTATCAATTTAATTTAGATTTAATTATTTCACTTACTTTTTTCATATCAGCTTTACCTTTTACTTTAGGTGTTAAGTCTTTCATTACTTTACCCATATCTTTTATACTTAAAGCATTTGTTTCTTTTATTACATTATCTATAATAGTAATAATTTCTTCATCACTTAATTGTTCTGGTAAATAATCTTTTAGGATTTTTAATTCTTCCTCTGTTTGTTGTATTAAATCTTCTCTCTCTGCCTTTTTAAATTCTTCTAATGAATCATTTCTCATCTTAACTTGTTTATTTACAACATCAATTAATAAATCATCATTTATTTCTTTTTTGCTATCAATTCTTTCTTTATCAAGAGCTGCCTTTACCATTCTAATAACTGTTAATTTATCTTTATCTTTATTTTTCATAGCATCTATCATATCTTTTTTTAATTTTTCTACTAACATATAATCATCTCCCTACTCATTATACTAAATATTTATAATTTTGAAAATAGAATTTTTTATTATTATTTTTGATTATTTTGTTACATTACATTTTATAAAAAATAGAGATTAAATTTAATCTCTATTTGATCTTTCTTTTTTATCTCTTTTTCTAGAATTTTTTATTCCTTCTTTTTTGGCATTACGTCTTCTAACACCTGGTTTATCGTAACACTCTCTTTTTTTACATTCTGAAGGGACTCCGTCTTTAGCTACTTTTTGTTTTAATTTTCTTAATGCTTGATCCAAATTTCCTCTAACGGTTACTTTCGTTGCCACATTATCCCTCCCTTCGTTTTTTTCTAAAATTGATTATAACAAAGATTTCTTTTATTTTCAAGGATTTTCGACAAGTTTTTTTATATTTATAAAAAAGTCGTTACAATTTCATATATACTTCGAATAAAAATACCAAAATATTTTCCTAACATATATATAAATAAGATTATATAATAAACAACTGGTAATAAAAATAATAACCCTATTATAATACATTTTATTTTATATTTAGTAAATAAATTCCTTATTTTAATGGACATATATTGCCTTCAGCTATTCTTCTAATTGCAGAACCTACTCCACGACCGGCATCAACAAACAATTCAATTACATCAATAAATGCTTTTATAACTGTTCCAGATACCGTATCTCCTCCACCTGTAATGCAATCTAATTTGTCTATATTTATTTTTTTCAACTTTCACAAGATTTAGGATGTACTATTCCATCTACTAGACCAGATATAAATATAACTATAGAGGCTATACCTAAAGCAGCCCAAGTAGAAAATCCTCCCTCTATCCTTTCTAATTCTTTATTATTTATTTTATTCATTAATCCTCCTTCCAACATGATTTAAATATATTAACCAATTTTTCTTTCTTATCATAAAGTGTTAATTTAACATAATCATTATCTTTATATTTAGGGGAAAATTTTACTCTTATAATAACATCATGATAAGTTTGATTGTGTTTTTTTAATACATTTTTTTCAATTGAAATTATTTTTCTTTTTAATTTTTTATTATCAATATATAAATAGTTACTACTATTTAAAAGTTTTAAATCATTATTATTAACTATTAATTCTAAATAATTATCAGTAATTACAATTGAATTAATATTTTTATATGTCCTATATCTAAATTTAAATAAATTTAATAATAATATAATAGTAATTATTAAAACGAAAAATGTTATAGTTATTATAAACTGATTCCTTTCATAATTTTTCTTCATAAATATTACCTTTTTCTATCTTAATAATTCTTTCAAATAAATCTTTATTATCAAAACGATGAGATATTACAATAATTGTTTTATCTTTTAAATATTGAAAAATATTTAAAAGAATATCTCTTTCTTTTTTTACATCAATCTGACTTAAAGCTTCATCAAAAATATAGATATTACTTTTTTTTAATATACTTCTAGCTAGTATGATTCGTTGTCTTTCACCTCCACTAAAATTAAATCCATTTTCTTCTACCAACTTATCTACATTTCCTAATTCATCTAAATGTGTCATTTTTATAACTTTATTAACTTCGTTTTTATCTATATTTCTATTTAAAGTTATATTATTATAAATTGTATCATTAAATAGATATTCTTGTTGTGATACATAAGTTATATTATTTCTTAATACATCTAGATGATAGTGATTTATATCAATATTATTTATACTTATATTTCCAAATGGTAATTCTATATATCTCATTAATAATTTTACAAAAGTTGATTTACCTGTACCACTAGGTCCATACAAAAATATTTTATCCTTAGACTTTATTGTAAAATTAATATTATTTAAGAGCTTTTTACTACTATAAGAATAACTTAAATTACTATATACTATATCTCCATCTAATCTATAATTATTATAATAAAAACCAGAATCAAACATTTCTTCTTTTATAGTAAATATATCTTCTATTCTTTCTAAAGCTACTTTATATTTAGGATATTCGTTTATGATAGCTGTGAAGTGATAAAATGATGAAAGAAAAAAATTATTTATACTTTGGTAGATAATAAATTCACTTAATGTAATACTACCCGTTATTACAAAAATTGTTCCTAAATATAATAAAATAACCATTGATATATTATTTATATTATTTTTAATTGTATTACTAGTTTCATTAACTATAGTAAGAGAATATACACTTTCTAAATATTTTTTGTATTTAAGTAAAAATTTATCCATCGTCTTTTTTTCTATATGCATTCCTTTTATGGCATCTACACTAGATAAAGTTTCAATAAGATAAGAATTTATTTTTTCTTCTTGTTTATAATAACTACCAGTTTTACTTTTTATTTTATTCTTAAATAAATAGTTTATTAATAAAAGAAGAAAAAATTGAAATATTGATATATAAGTAAGTCTTTTGTTGATGTTTAATAAAACTACTATGAAAACTATGATACTGAAAAAATCATTGGTTATAGAAGTAATAACTTGAATTATAAAATTTTTAATTATTCCTAAATCTTTTATCCTTGAAATCACTTCTCCTGTAGTTCTATTTTTATAATAGAGATATGGAAGTAAAATAATTTGTTTATATGTCTTTGTAGTTACTATTTCATCAAACATTTCACTATATTTCAAAACAATAATATTTTTTAAATATGCTATAACTTCTTTTAATAAGTATATAATTAATACTGTAATACTTATTAAAAATACATTTTTTGTAATACCATAATTAATTGCATAATCTAATAAATATTTAAAATGAAAGGCTGAAAGAAGATTTAAAATGAAAAAATATACAGTAGATATTATTAGATAAAATAATAATAATTTATTACTTATTATGTATTTTATTATAGTATTTTTAATTACTTTTTTATTTTGAAATATAGGTAGTTTTTTTTCTGGTTTTAAAAATATATAGTTATTACTAGATAATAATTTAAATTCTGAAAATGAAAGTATTCTTTTACCTTTAGCTGGGTCCATAATTAATACTTTTTCTTTCAAAAAATCTATATCATAAATAACAACAAAATGTTTATAACTTTTATTTATAATAACATGTGCAATAGCAGGTAAGTTATTTGCATCAATTTCTTCTATATTTCCAGATAATGCATTTGCATTAAATCCTAATTTTTTTGCTGATAGCACAATGTTATATGCAGTTACACCATTTTTAGTGGTATTAGTTAAATCTCTTAAATATTCTTTTGAGACATTTCCTCCATAATATCTAATAATAGATAAAAGACAACATACACCACAATCTTTAATACCATCTTGTAGTACTACTTTCATATTATAATTATCTAACCTCCTACTTTATTATTATCAGGAGATTTAATTTTTCCCTTATAAAATTAAAAAAAGTTCTTATTGAACTTTTTTCTTTGTAATACCTAAAAATTTACCTTTTTCTCCTCTAGAATAGAAATATCTGCTTTGAGAAGTTTTTCCACCCCTATTTATACCATCTATTTTAGCTTTTTTTAGCCATTCTTGAATATTTATATATAACTTATCCACATTATCATATATATTAGCAAGTTCTAAAAATAAATCTTTTCTATTTAAATATCTCTGTATTGTACTAGTAGGAATAGAAGTTTTAGTAGATATATCATTAATATTAGAACAATCTGGAATAGATAATATAATTACTTTTAATTTATCTATCATTTCTAATCTTTGTTTTTCTGAAACCATATATTTACCCCCTATAACTTGAGCATATTATATCATAATATATTAAAAATACAAGTATTATATATGTTATATATAGATTTATACTCTAAAATGTCCTACTATATCAATATAATGCCAGTAAATAACAGGTATAAAACACTAAGGCTAAAAGATAATTGTGATTAATAAACTTACTAACTAAATTAGGGATTCTATAAAACATACAGGGTTTATAAACTATAAATTATCAAAAGAAAAAGACCTATATTAGGTCAATTATTTATTTTAACTTTTTTTGAAATTTTTTTACTATTTCATTTTCTGATTCTTTAATTTTATTTATATATTCACATGGTTCTATTATTTTTACATCTGTTAAATTAGCTCCTACTTCTGCTGCTTTTAGTGCTGCCTCTATATCCATTTTTGCTCCTCTACTTCCTGTGAAATCTGCTTCCTCAACATAAACATCATCTAGTGAGCCAACTATTTTTACATTTGCTAATTTTGTTCCACCTAAATTTTTCCAGCATACTTTTTGTGGATCTATTACTGCTCCGCTACTTCTTGTAAAATCTGTGCAAGCAACCTCAACATCATCTAATGAACCATTTATTTTTACATTTTCTAATTTTGCAAATCTTAAATCCTTATTCCATACTTTTTGTGGATTTATTACTACTTCTTTTCCTTTACTTCCTGTAAAATCTGTTTTTAAAACAGAAACACCATTAAAATTAGCTTTACCAAATAAAGAATTTTCTATTTCTACATCTGTTAATTTTGTTTTATATAAATTTTTACCCATTACTTTCTGTGGATTTATTTTTACTCCTTTGCTTCCTGTAAAATCTACATGTCTTACATCTATACCATCAAATGATACATTACTTAAATCTATTAATTTCCATAAATCATCTGGTATAGCAAACTTACCTAATCCAAAAAGTATATCGTGTAATAATTTTTTATCTATATCTAGAGTTATATAATCTTTTAATCCACTTTCTTTATATTCTCTTAATCCTTCAATTAATAATTTTCTTACTTGTCTAATATTTTTCATATCCATTATTCTTTTCCCCCACCCATCAAATTTGTAAGTAGATTATAACATAAAAAGCTTATTTTATCAATAAAATTTATATTATGTTTCGTATAATGACTAAATTTTAATGTTCATTTACTTTTTCTATTTTCATTAGGTAAAAGTAATTTTTTATTTGATATATATTTTATTTTTTCTTATTTAATTTCCATTTCAAATATTTTTATCATTATCTTTAAACATAAAAAAACTAACTATTTATAGTTAGTAATCTATTACTTATACTCGAAAGCATCCGAGTTTTAATCAATCTGGTGTCCGCGAGGCGACTCGAACGCCTGACCGATCGCTTAGAAGGCGATTGCTCTATCCAGCTGAGCTACGCAGACATAACTTACTGACGAAATTAATTATATACTAAAAAAGAACTTTTTTCAAGTCTTTTATAGTTTTTTTATTTTAGATCGTTAGTTCCTATAGTTTCTATATTATTACCATTAGATTGTAATAATACTTGATTAACATCATAATTTTCAAATACTGAGTACGCTAATGTATATTTTACTTCTTCTAAAACTTTATTATTACTATCAAATATAGCATTATTAAAATTAAGCGTCATTATATTTTCTTGCTCTTTATAATCTAATAATTCAGCATTACTATTTAAAAAACTCATTAAACTAGGTTCATATATATAACTACTTGTTAATTCATCTACTATTATTTTTATTTTATCTCTATCATCATTTAAATATTTAGTAACAGGCACATAATATTTAGTATCATTAATATCTTCTAAATAATAAACTACAACTTTATTTATATTTTCTCTTCTTTTAATATCATACTTTTTGTTTATACCAATACTTTTATCTAATACTTTTTCATACCCCTTTAATACTTCATCATTTACAGATATAATTACTCCTTTTATTTTTCCTAAATCCATAATACTATATACAATAGCTTCTACCATTCTTTCCTTTAAATTTTCATCTATTTTTAAAAGATTTTTACTAAAATCTATTGATACATATTCTTCATCATAATTAATACTCAATACTTTAGTATTCTCTGGTATTATAGCTGATAATCCATCTGGAAACTTAGAATTTCCATTTTTAGTTAAACTTTTCATAAGTAATTTTATTTGTTCCTTTTTATCTGATGAATCTAGGAGTATATTTGTTTTTACTAAATAATTGTTTTTATCCAGTAGATAAATATTATTTGTTCCTATACCTGTGATATATTCAATTTCAAGATTAGTTTTTAATACTTTTTCATTGTTATTAACATTTGGTATTGAATATAATACTAAAAGAATAAATGCAGTTAATGTTGTAATAAATATTTTTCTTATTGCCCTTTTCTTTAACATATCTTATCACCTAATTAATAATATGAAAAAGCATACTGTTTTAGTACGCTTTATAAAGATATTTCATTTAACTTCAATAATTCTACAACTGCACTTGCACGTCCATTTACTCCTAATTTTTGCATTGTATTAGAAATATGATTTCTTACTGTTTTTTCACTTATATTTAATTCGTTTGCAATATCTTTTGTAGTTTTATTTTTTATTAAAAGTTCAAAAACTTCTCTTTCCCTAGATGTTAGAATTCCTTTTGACATACGCCTCTTCCCTTCTTTTTATAATCACCTAGATTATTGTATGCCAAAAGTTATTTATTTGTCAGTTGATTAGCCTAACTTTTTTTAAATGTAACAGTTATATACATTTTCTCTTCATAGTTAGATTGAACAAGTCGCATGATATTATTTGCTATACTAGCATCATGTTTATCTTTAATTACTACTACTTCTATATTCTTATTGTCAATTTTTACGAAACTATCTAATTTTAATTGGTCCTTTATTTGTTTTTCAATATTTTCTTCTGTTCCCTGCAATTGATTTAAATATTTTAATTGTTCATATGCATTATTTTTTTCTTCTGTTGTTGATTTCTCATCTGTTAATTTTTCTTGTAAACTTACCATTTCTTCTTGTCTTTCTTCTTCTAATGATACTCTCATAGCTACTAATGAATTAGTTTCTTCTACATTTGCTTTTACCTTTCCATTAGATTCAGTAGTAGTTTTTTCATCTACTTTATTTACTAATAAATCATTTGGCATAGTAATATAATAGACACTAAGAACTAAAATCAAACTAAACAATGTCAAAAACCATAATTTCTGTTTATTAATCATACGAAGCATCCTCCTTACAGTAAAATATATGAACAAAAAAAAAGAATATTCATATTAATATTCTCTTTTTATAATTGATTACCACAAGATGGACAAAATGAAGCATCAACTTCTACTTTTGTTCCGCAAGATGGACAATATTTTGCTTCTTTCACATTTGGTTGATTACTTTCTATATTACTTTGTTGATTAACTGTTTGATTATTGATACTATTGTTTCCTTGCATATTTTGATTATTATTTTTAAATATAATATCATTCATTGGCTTTGGTCCCAAATACTTACTATCTTTAATACCTAATATAAAATAGAATATTGGTGCTAAAAGGATTAAACCTACTGCAAAACCATCTTCTTTCCCAAAACTACGTGCTAAACTAACATTTAATAATATCATAAAGTATATTGATACTACAAAAGATGCTAAACTACCAACAATAGGTATAACTGTTAATATGGGTGAAAATATAGCAATTAATATCCACCATGGATTAACTCCCGATATTTGACATAATAAATATTGATTATAAATTGGTATTAATGAACCCCATCCAGGTTTATTTGCTTTTTGTAATATTTTCCATGTACCAATTATATTTAGAACAGCTAATGCTAATGCAATTAGTATAAATACTATTAAAAATCCCATCACTGCTCCTAAAATACCACCTGTTGCTGCACTGTATACATCATAATTTGTCATACAAATCCTACTCCTTCCTACCATAATCATATCATACATTATAATTATATGCTATAAAATTATTTTAATTTTTCTAGTGCACTAATCAAGGCAATTTTTCCTGATTCATAGTTAAGAGAACCCTGTTGATAAGCAATATATGGCTTTCTTATTGGACCATCACAACTTATTTCAATACTAGATCCTTGAACAAAAGAACCTGATGCCATAATTACTTCATCATCATATCCAGGCATTTTCCATGGTATAGGAGTTGTTTTTGAATCTATTGGAGAACCGTTTTGAATACCTTGAATATACTTAATTAATTTTTCTTTATCATTAAATATGATATTTTGAACAATATCAACACGTTCTTCATTATACTTAGGTTCTACATTATATCCCAATTTTTCTAATACATTTGCTGTTAAAATAGCTACTTTTAAAGATGAGCAAACAACACTTGGAGCCATAAATAAACCTTGTAAGATATCCTTGTTAATACCTAAAGTTGGACCTACTTCTCTTCCTTCTCCAGGTAGAGTTAATCTCTCACCTACTAATTCTATTAAATCATGACGTCCTGCAACATATGCTCCATTTGGTGCAATTCCTCCCCCTAAATTTTTAATTAAAGAACCTACAGCAATATCTATATCACAGCATCCAATTTCATTTTCACTTACAAATTCACAATAACAATTATCTACCATAATAATTATATTATTATCTATTTCTTTTATAAACTTAGATACTTTTTTTATCTTATCAATACTAATACTTTTTCTAGTAGAATAACCTTTAGATCTTTGTATTTCTATTACTTTTATTTTATTATTCCTTATTACTTCTTCTATCTTAGAATAGTCAAAATCATCATTAATTAAATCTATCTCTAAATAATTTATTCCAAATGCTGCAAGACTACTATTATTATCTTTTATTCCAATTACTTCGTGTAATGTATCATATGGTGTTCCACTGATAGATAATAATACGTCACCTGGTCTTAATAATGCAAAAAAAGCAACTGTAAGAGCATGAGAACCAGATACAAACTGATTTCTAACAATAGCGTCTTCTGTTTGTAATACTTCACTAAATATTTTTTCTATCTTTTCTCTTCCTGAATCATTATAACCATAACCTGTTGTTTCGTTAAAATCTGATTCACATACATTATATTTATGAAATGCATCTAATACTTTTTTAGTTTTATTGAAACATAATTTATCTATTTTTTTAAATTCATTTAAACATTCTTTTTCAGCATTATTAACATATTTTAATATATCATTATCCATTAATACATTCCTCCATCTACTTTAATTATTTGATTATTTATATAACTAGATTTATCAGATAATAAAAATATTACTACATTTGCTATTTCATATGGTTCTGCAAATCTTTTTATATATACTTTTTCTTCTTCACTTTTTATATAATCTTCATTTAAATCTTTCATCTCATTTTCTGTTTTTACCCATCCTGGTGCAATAGCATTTACTCGTACATATGGAGAATATTGAAGTGCTAGATTATGTGTTATAGAATTTACTGCTGCTTTTGATGCATCATAATCTATAGACATAGGATAATTTTTATCAATACCATTTGTAGATGATATATTTACTATATTACCAAATTTATTTTTATACATAATATTTCCAATTAGTCGGCTTACTAAAAATGTCCCTACAGTATTTATTTCTAATGTTTTCATAAAATTATACTTTGTTTTATCATCAAATAAACTATCAATACATATAGCTGCATTATTAACCAAATAATCTACATAATTAAATTTTTTTATAATTATACTTATCATGTCATTTATTTCATCTTCTTTTGAAATATCACATTTTATTATTTCAACTTTTATATTATATTTATCTTCTAAGTCATTTTTTAAGTTTTTAGCTTTTATCTCATTAGTATTATAACTAATTATTAAATTACAATGTTCACTCGCCAAAGCTTTACTTATTTCAAGTCCTAAACCACTAGCACCACCTGTAATTAAGGCTATTTTATTTTTAAACATAAATCCTCCTAAAAAATAAAAGAGCACATATTATGCTCTTGATGAATACTTTCCATCTGCAGTTGTAACTAATATTTTCTCTCCTTGTTCAATAAACATAGGAACTTTTACAACTAATCCAGTTTCTAATGTAGCATCTTTTAATGCATTATTAGTAGTATTGCCTCTAACAGCTGGTTCTGTAGCAGTAACCTCTAATTCTACTTTATCAGGTAAATCTATTCCTAATAACTCACCTTCATATAGAATAACATAAACATTCATATTTTCAATTAAATAATTTTTGTTATCACCAACTTGGTCAGCACTTAATTCTAATTGCTCAAAAGTTTCCATATTCATAAAGAAATATGTATCACCCGTATTATATAAATATTGAACATTTTGCTTATTTATATTAGCCTTTTCAAATTTAACATTTGTATTAAATGTTTTTTCTACAATACCACCAGTTCTCATATTTCTTAATTTGGTTTTCATAAATGCTGAACCCTTACCTGGTTTAACATGTAAAAATTCAACTACTTGATAAATTTGTCCATCTATCATAATAGTCATACCATTTTTTATATCATTTACATTTATCATTTTAAACACCCCTTCTAGAGCTAGGAACTCTTTTATTTACATCTTTAAGTCTTTTTTTTTGATATACTTTAACATTTTTATTTTCTAGTATACTATTATATTTTTCATTAGCTTGGATTTTTATACCTAAGCTATAATTATATACAGAATGTAAAGTTCCATTACTAACTGGAAAATTTTTCATAATTTATTATTTCTTCTCCTTATGAACAGTATGTTTTCTACATCTTGAACAATATCTATTCATTTCTAATTTATCAGTATTTTTAACATTTCTTTCTACTCTATAATTTTCTTCTTTACATTCACTGCATACTAAAGTTTTACGTTGTCTATTTCCTACTTTTGCCATATTATCCCTCCTTACATCTATAGGTATTATATCAGAAAAATAAAAAATTGCAAAAGATTTTTACAATTTTTTATAATTTATATTATATTAATCTTGTTTTTTATTTATTTCTACTACGGCACGAGCTCCAAAATTAGGACTATTAATAGCACTACTTTTTATATTTCCAGTATTATATATAGCCCATGCTGTTGCATCATTACCAGCTTCCATTAACCAGTATCCTTCTACATTTTTATCTTTAATATCAACTGTTCCACCATATGTTGTAGAAGAAATAAGATAATTATTCATAAATATAGGGCATGTTTTTTCAGTATCTGAACAATTTATTTTTACAGCTTCATCTATTCTTAATAATCTTGCTTTTACATTGCTCTTTGTCATTGTATAAATACTACTTGGGCATATATTATATTTTGTACATAGTGTTTTATCACTTATTGTATAATTTAAATCATTTACATTCGTCCAATCTTTTGTTGCTTCTTCTAATTTTGAAATTATGTTATCTGGACCTGCTGATGTAGATCCTGTTGTTGACCATTGACTATTATCTATAGTATTTTCTCTTTGTTGCAATAACAATTTTTCTCCACTATCATTTATTACATTAAAGTATTTAATTTCCGTATCATTTACTTTATACTTTATTATTGTACCGATTTGACAATTATCTACAGTTTCTGACTGATAACATTTTGTTTCTTGACAAGTTGGTTCTTCACCTGTTATACATTTAGTATTTTCATTTATTTGATCATATTTGTATGCAATTAAAATATTACTTACTTTAACACCAGTTAATGCAGTTATAACTTTTTTATCGCTAGGAAAAGCAAGTTCTACATTGTCTAATCCTGCTGATGTACCAAAAGTTATAATATTATCTTTATTATCTTTATTTGTTATTTTTACATATATTGTTTTTTCAGAACCATCTGCACCACTTTTTTCCAAAACATATCCTAACTTATCTGGAGCTTTATCTCCACCTTCTAAATAACCTATTTCTATATTATCAGATGTTGATTCATAATATAAATTTATTTTAGCTTTTCTACCATTTGTATTAACTAATTTAAGTGTAACCGTTACACTATCATTAGGACTTACAGTGATACTTTTATTTTTATCTAAATCTGTACTTTCAATAAGGGCATATAAATTTCCTGTAACAATATTTAGCGCTCCCTTTGCTTCAAATGATACAGTAAATAATGCATATGAAAAGTAACCACCTATTACTAATAATAGTACTAAAATTATTCCAATTAGATATCCATTTTTTAAATTAATTGCTTTTTTCAATAAATATTTTAATTTCATCCAATCACCCTATCATATTCTATATACTATAATATAACATAGATTGTATATTTTTGCATTATTTTTTTGTATAAAATTAATAACCTGATTGATAAATATAAATCCAAATATTTACTTATTTATTGAGAAATATGCATCCGTTACTCTTTTTGTTATTCTCATTGTAACAAGTGACGAATAATTACTACTTGTATTAGGTAATGATGAATTTGGACTTGTTACTATTATTGACATTTTTGGGTCATTACTAGGTACATATCCCACAAATGATGTAGTAATAGTTTCTGTATCAATCACACCATTATTATCAGTATCTATAAAGCTTTGTGAAGTTCCTGTTTTACCGGCCGGAGAATATGCTGGATCAATATATCCTCTACCATATCCACCTGGTGAATTAATTACTGCATAAAATCCTTCTTGTACTCTTTTCATATATTCTGGTTTTGTATCTATAGTATTTAATACTTTAGGTTTATATGTATAAATAACTTTACCTAATTCTTCATTTGTAGTTGATTCTCTAACTTCTTTTAATAAATTAGTTTTATATCTAGTACCACCATTAGCAATTGTTGTTACATATTGTGATAACTGAATTGGTGTATAAGCCTCATATTGACCAATAACAAAATCTAATAAATTACCTGATCTAGTATCTTTTTTAGCACCAAATCCTAAACTTTCAATAGGTAAATCTATTTCTGTTTTTACTCCAAGACCAAAGGAATGATACATATTTCTATATTTATCAAAAGCTTCTTGAACTAATGGAAGAAACATTCCATATTTATATTCATATCCTGATACTCTAATTGCTGTTTTAAATTGATATACGTTACTTGATTTTGCAAGCGCTGTTATATCATTTATTCTTCCTAAAGTTTGGGAAGAACATTTTCTGTTAGTACCTCTTATTTGAATGCATTCATCAAGTTTTACCTCACCTATTTTTACAGCGCCAGTATTATATCCTACTAACATCGAAGCACCTTTTACTACTGAACCTGGGGTTACAGGTGATGTTAAAATACTTTCTGTATTATCAATAATATTACCATTAACTATTTTTTTAGAAGCCATTGCTAATATTTCTCCTGTTTTTGGATCTTCAATTACTACAGATGAATGATCATAATGTTTAGTATTAGCTTCATTTTTCGTTTTAATCACTTCATCACTAATAATATCTTCTAATTGTTTTTGTAAGTTAATATCTATACTAAGTACTATATCATTACCTCGCTTACCCTCAGATATAAGTTTTAATTCATGACTATTAATTACTTGATATACATCTTTTTTACCTTTTAAATAATTTTCATATTGTTTTTCAAGATAACTTATACCCACTCTATCATTTAGTGAATAACCCTTTTTTAAATATTCTTCTTTTTCTTCTACAGGTAATCCTTGACTAGAAGTTGACACTTTTCCCAATATATTTTTAAATACATCACCATACGGATATACTCTTTCCCAATCTAATCTTGTATTAAATCCATTTAGTTCAGAATTATTTTCTGAAATATATGCATATTCTTCATCTGTTACATCACCAGTTTTAATAGTATGCTCATCATATGCATATCCATTATTCATTAAATAATATAAATAAGCAGCTTTATTTTCTTCCTCTGTCATAGCATTTATTTCTTCATCTGTTACTCTTTCAAGTTTTAACTTTACAATATCTTCTTTTGTTAATTTTCTTTGCTCTAACAATGACTTTTCTTTATTAGTTATTTTTCCATCTGCAAGTACTGGATGTATAACAATCCAAAACTGTTTTTTTGCAGTAGAAGTTAATTTAGATAAATCAAGATTTAGATGCTTACTCACATTATAAGCAAGCTCTATTTCTTTTTTAGTAGTTACTCCTTTATTTTTCTTATAATAAATTGTTTTTATTGCAGTATTATCAACAATTACATTGTAGTTTCTATCTAGTATTCTCCCACGTGGAGCAGAATTTCCTTCTACTGTATCATAAGATAATACTTCTAATTCTTTTTTATATTCATTATTATTAATAATCATTACTTGATATAATTTTACAAAAACAACTACAAAAAATAAAACTACAGAAACTAAAATTATTAATAATCGTTTTTCTAAAATAGTATCTATGTCAATATTCTTCTTTTTCTTATTAATTGTAGAATTTCTTTTTTTCATAGTTGTTTCCTCCTATTAATAGTTTATCACATAATTCAAAAGTTATTTCATATATTTTATTGGGTGATTAAAATTTATAAAAGTTTAATTATAAATTATATTAATAATATGAGTCCAAATGATATATTAACTTATGCTAAAAAAAATAATATATCAGTTTCTTCTTCAGAATCTATTATAATATATAAATTTATAAAAAGAAATTATAAATTTATCTTAAATGGTGATGATAGTTCTTTAAAAGAATTAAAAAAACTTCTAAGAGAAGATTTATATAATAAAATTATAGAATTATATATGTATTATAAAAACAAGTTATTCTAATTAACTTGTTTTTCAATATTTTCTTTTAAATTTTGATCAAATCTTTTATTTTTTATCATTTCTATTTCATATTTATATGGTGGATAGTCACCTACATATGGTGTTTCTAATATCTTTGGTATATCTTTTAATCTATCATTATAAATTATATTAATTAAATTATCAAAACCAATAGTACCAAAACCTATATTTTCATGTCTATCTTTATGTGAGTCTTTAGGATTTTTACTATCATTTATATGAATACAATGTAAATAATTTAGACCAACTATTTCATCAAAATAGTTTAATAATTTATCAAAATCTGATACATCATAACCTGCATCATTTAAGTGACATGTATCCATACAAACTCCAATATTATTTTTATTTTTGACACCTGTTATTATCTTTTTTATTTCTTTAAAATTTGAACCAATTTCACTACCTTTACCTGCCATAGTTTCAAGTAATATAGTAACATTAGTATCTTCTAATATTATATTAAGTCCATTAATAATATTTTTTATACCATCATCAATTCCTAAACCTACATGACTTCCAGGATGTAATACCATATATTTTATACCTAATTCTTCACATCTTTTTACTTCTTCTTTTAAAAAATTAATTGAAAAATTATACTTATCTTCATCTTTATTATTAGCTAAATTAATAATATATGGAGCATGGACTATAACTTTAGAATAATCTATATTTTCTTTTTTCATTAATTCTATAGCCTGCATAGTTATATTTTTATCTAACTTGCTTCTCATAGTATTTTGAGGTGCACCTGTATAAAACATAAAAGTTGTAGCTCCATAACTTAATGCCTCTTCTAAACTTCCTAATAATTGTGTATTACTTTTAAATTTAACATGACTACCAATTAATAACATCTTATCACTCCTATTAATACTATACCATAATAATTTTATATTAGCTATATCTTAAAACAAAAAAAAGAAGCATAAGCTGCTTTCTAATTACAAGTTACAGTTGTTACACCAGTAGTATTATCAGAAGTAGGAGTTCTTGTTACTTTTTTACCTTTAATATCTCCTTCTTTTATTCCGTATAATCCCCATTTTTTATTTGCATCTTTAATATATACTGTATAATCATAATCATATGAATCACCATTCACTTTTGCTGTAATTTCAACATATCCTGTTAATTTTCCACCAAAAGCTGAGGTTATTATTTTCCCACCATCAGTAGTACTAGAGGAGTTACTATTTTCAACATTAATTTTTTCAATAGGAATTTTTACAGTTTGACCTACTGTACATATATTACCACTACTATCTTCTATTTCATCATTTAAATACATATATCTAGCAGAATTAACATATACTCTAGCAGTATCTGCAAATGTATCACGTCTTGATTGCTCTATATATTTTGTTACTTGTGGTATAGCAATTATCATTAATATACCTAGAATAACTATAACTACTAATAATTCTATTAAAGTAAATCCTTTATTATTTATTGATTTTTTCATTACTTTCACTCCTATTTTATCTTAATCTATCATTAGAATATCATAACTTTTGCATTTTTTCAATATATAATTATTTTTTTATTAAAATTTTGTTCCTGAGCAGGAAGTTGGTATAACATTAGAACTAACTATACTATCACTTTTACTTGCAGTTGTACTATTATTCAAAGTATTACTATCTATTGCTTTTATTCCACTATATGTAGTAGTACCAGATGGTGTTTCTAATAATTGTACAGTATATGTATACTTGCCTGAACTATCCTTTACTATTCTTACATACGAATTATTATTATATGTTCCCCCATTTGGAGCATCATTTAATTCCTTTCCTGCATCTAAATATTGTAATGATAAACATACTGGATTATTTTTTGATAGTATTTCTTTTACACTAGAATCTGATTTCATTTTATATTTTGATATAGAAACTAATTTTTTTGCATCTTCTATATATGTTTTATTTTTATTTCTTGCTACAATTCCAACAACATTTGGAACAGCTAAAATCATTATTACTGATAAAATTGACATAGTAGCCAAAAGTTCAACAAGAGTAAAACCTTTATTATTTATATTTTTCATATCATCACCTACTATAAAGTATATCACATATTTTCCTTTATGTTATCTTTTTTATATTTTTTATTTCATTTAAAACGATTTGATCATTTATATCATCTGCAAACATAGAATCATATCTAAATATAGAAAATCCTTCATAACTTGTTATATTTCTACTAATAAGTATCTGTCTCATTAAAATATCATCATTTTCCATCCATTCATTTTCTCCACTTTTTGCATATAAATCTTTTTTTCCACTTTTATATAAAGCTAAAGCAGGTAATATTTTAACATTACTTTTATTAGTTAAACTATTCCAAGTATTTACCACATTATAAAAGGGCTGAGCTTCGTTATTAAATCCATAATATATTTGTGGCATTAAATAATCAACATATAAATTACTACTGGCCCATTTTTTTACATCAGCATAATTTTTACTATAATTATTATTTATATTTCCTTCAGGTGATATTCCAAATACAATTTTATTTTTTTTAGTTAAATCATGAACTTTTTTTATTAAATTATTTATCATTAATAAATGATAATCTTCTTTTGAAATATTATTATTAATTTTATATTCATTATAATTATCATTATCTATATCATTTGATGGATAAAAATAGTCATCAAAATGAATTCCATCAATATTATAATTTTCTATTAATTCTTCAATACCACTAACTATTAAATTTTGAACTTCATTACTTGCAGGATTATAATATATTCCATTATCAGTTATTCCTATATTATTAGTATTTATCCATTTAGATGCTGTTTCATTATCAAGTTTAGTTATATCATTATTATTACTTATTCTAAATGGATTTATCCAAGCATGTACTTCAATATTTTTTTTATGTGAATTATCTATAAAATATTTTAAAATATCATAACTTGGTTCTTTATTTTCATTATTTAAAATAGCTTTACTCAATGGAAAATAATTAGACCTATATATGGCATCAGAAAAACTTCTTACTTGTAAAAGTATCATATTAAAATCAGAATTATTAACATTAGTAATAATATTATCTATATTTCTTTTACTTTCTGTACTATCTTTATTTCCTATATATTTTTGTAATTCTATATAACTTATAAATATAGCCCTTTTTTCAATATTTTTTTCTTGTTCTTTATTATTAGCTATTTCTTTTCTATCATAGTTATTATATATAATAAACATAGACATAAAAATAATTATAACTAATATTATTTTTTTCATAGTATCACCTATTTAAGTATATAATTATCTTTATAAAAAATTTGTCTATTTAACGTTTTCATCTTTTATAAGAAATAAATTATCATTTTTATAAAATGCGTAAAATACATCTTCTAATTTTACATTATATTCATCTAAAGTTTTTTTTAACCACTTGTTATCCTTATTAATTTGAATTAAAGTTTCTTCATCTAACTTTCCATCAATTATTAATGGAAGTGGATAACTTTTGTCATGGCCTTTTGCAAATACTGATAATTTACCACTAGTTTCTAATATTGCATAATCAACTTCTTCTATACTTTTTATACTTTTTTCTCTTAATTGAGTTAATAAATCATCTAAATTATATCTTTGTTTTAACATTTCCTTAAAATTTATTTTTCCTCTATTAATTATAACTGATGGTTCTCCTTCAATTTTTTCTCTAGTGTTAGCATTCTTTAATGATACTTTAGCAATTATTATTTGAACAATTACTAAAGCAAATATAGGTAATATTGTAATTAATAAATTTGTTTTATATTTATCAATAGACATTGCTGCTAATTCGGCTATTAATATTGATACAATCAAATCCATTATAGATAATTCTCCTACTTCTCTTTTCCCCATAAATCTATATACTACTGCAATAATAACATAAAAAAGTAATGTTCTAAATAATACTATTAAAATATCCATATCACACCTCTTTATATTATTATTTTCTTATTAATATTTTTTTATACATTATCATAAATTTTAATGGAGGATATTTTATGAAAAGAATAAAAACTTATTTAAAATATTTAGGATTTACAATACTATCTATATTAATATGCCTATTATTAATATCAACTTTATATTATTTTAATATTTTAGGAAGTGGATTAGTAAAATTTTTAAGACCTTTAGTAATATTTATAAACGTTTTTATTAGTAGTTATATACTTGGTAAACATACAGAAAAAAATGGATATCTAGAAGGATTAAAATTAGGTGGTATAATTATATTTACATTTTTTATTATATCACTATTATTATTTAGAAATTATTTTCAGTTAAGATTAATTTTTTATTACTTTATAATTATTTTTATATCTATTTTTGGTAGTATGGTTGGTATTAGTAAAAATGATGTAAATTAAAAGACCACTATTGGTCTTTTAATTTGTTTAATTCATCAACACTAAGTCCAGTTGATTCTGAAATAATATCTATGTCTATATTATTTTTTAATAAAGCTTTAGCTATAGATATAGAATTTTCTTTTGCACCTTCTTTAATTCCTTCTTTTATTCCTTCTTTTATTCCTTTTTTAATACCTTCTTTTAGGCCCTTTTGTATTCCTTCTTCTAAACCTTCCTTTAATCCTTTCTCTCTAAATTCTCTCTTTATTGA
>CANRQD010000007.1 GCA_947632685.1 uncultured Bacilli bacterium
GTGATCCTACACCTCTATGATATTGAGAACCATGTCCCATTGGACCACGTGATTGATTATGACGTTTAATAACACCTTGGAAGCCTTTACCTTTACTAACTCCACTAACGTCAACCATTTCACCTTCGCTAAAGATATCAACACTGATAGTTTGTCCTAAAGTATATTCATCAGTATTAACTCCTCTAATTTCTCTTAAGAAGCGCTTAGGTGTTGTATTTGCTTTTTTTGTATGACCCATTTTTGGTTTATTACTAACTTTTTCTCTTACTGTTTCAGTAGCAAGTTGAATAGCAGCATAACCATCTTTTTCAACTGTTTTAATTTGTGTAACCACATTAGGTTCTACACTAATAACAGTAACCGGAATTAATTTACCATCTTTAGTAAATACCTGAGTCATCCCGATTTTCTTACCTAAGATTCCTTTCATAAATATTTCCTCCTAAATTATTTTGTTTTAATTTCAATATCCACACCGCTAGGTAAATCTAAATGCGCTAAAGCATCAATTGTTTCCTTGCTAGGATTTTTGATATCAATAAGTCTTTTATGTGTACGCATCTCGAATTGTTCACGTGAATCTTTATATTTGTGAACAGCTCTTAATATTGTAAACTTTTCAATTTCAGTTGGTAGTGGAACTGGTCCTGAAATTATACCACCTGATCTTTTTATAGTTTCAACAATTTTTGTTGCAGCATTATCTAAAATTCTATGATCATATGCTTTTAATTTAATGCGAACCTTTTCTGCTGACATATAAATCCTCCCTTCGCCTATATCTAGTATAGACTTGCTCCATGCAAATAACCCGATAACAGATTAGCAACTTAACCTGGTGTATCGACAACCTCGCATATCTAAGCAGTCACACAGATAAAAGTATATCATACTATTTCCTTGTTTTGCAAGTGTTTTTTGCATTTTTTTAATTATATGCAACACAAAATTTTCCTATTAAATTTAAAAATTAACAAAAAAAGAGAAAACTAATTATCTTTTTTCTTCATTGCAGCAGGAATAACTGAATTACTACCAAATCTATCATTTAGTGAATCTACTATTTTTTGAAAGTCTGAAATCGTATTATCTTTTTTTACCTCTTCATCAAATAATGATATTTGTTCTACCCTATCACTAGATAAATCTGCAAGTCTTACACCAATAAGTCTTATAGGTTCTCCTTTAAAACTAATATCAAGTAAATGAAGAATAGTTTTATATATTATATTAGTATCATTAGTTGCATTTTCTAATTTTATCTGTTTTGAATAACTTTCAAAAGCACTATTTTTATATATTATTGCAACTACATTACAATATTTATTTTTATTTCTCAATTGTCTTGCAACATCATCTGTTTGTCTAAACAAAATATCTTTTAATTCTTCTTTATCAGATATATCTTTAATTAAAGTTTCCGTTGTACTAATACTTTCTGACTTAGAATCTCTTTTTTCTACTTTAGTATAATCTATACCATTAGCAGAGTCTAATAAAAATTGAGCTTGATTTTTAAAATATTTATTTAATATGCGAATATTACTATTTGCAAGATCACCTATAGTATTAATACCTATATTTCTAAGTATTTTTGAACTAGACTTTCCTACCATAAATAAATCTTCAATTGGTAGAGGCCACATTTTATTTTTAATTTCATCTTCAAATAAAGTATGTACTTTATCCGGTTTTTCAAAATCACTTGCCATTTTAGCACAAAGCATATTATTAGCAACACCAACATTAACTGTAAATCCAAATTTATTTTTGATATCATCTTTTATTTTATAGGCTAATTTAATATAGTCATCATATATATATTTAGTACCAGTTAAATCAATAAAGGCCTCATCTACAGAATATTTTAAAATATTTGGAGAATACTTTTTTAAATAATCATGAAATAATCTAGACTGTTCATAATACCAATTATAATCAGGACTAAATATTTTTAAATTAGGACATTTTTTTCTTGCAGAATATAAAGTTTCTGCAGTCTTAATCCCATATTTTTTAGCAATGGGACTTTTAGCTAAAACAATACCACGTCGTTTAGTTTCATCCCCGCCAATTATAGAAGGAATTTTTCTAATATCTATTTTATATCCTTCTTTTAAAAGCTTAATAGCACTCCAAGATAAAAAAGCATTATTAACATCAATATGAAATATAATTCTCTTATCCATATAGACATCACCTATATCAATTATAGAACATATTTTTGATATAATCAATCAAACAAAAAAATCACCAATAATTTTATTAGTGATTATATATTTTTATTTTTTCTTTTACTTAAAACTTTTTGGAAAATTTCAAATTCTCTTTTATGCTCATCTGCAATTTCTAATCCTCTTTTATATTCATAATCAGTACTATCCATTGCATCATAAAAACTATTTTTATAGTCTTGTTTTAGCGAAATGCAAATTCCTTCTGCACCTTTATCACATATATCAAAATTCTTATATTCATCTGTTTTTTTACTATTAGATTCTATTTTATTATTATATATATGACCTAATATTGAATTAGCTAAAGCATTATGACCTATAGCAGAAATATGAAAATTATTTTCACTATTATTATATTTTTTACCTACTTGCTCTGTATCAATAAATGTAGTTTTATATTGTTTACATAAATCAGATAATCTTTCATTATATTCAATTACTAAATTTCTAAATACATTCATTTCTTCTTTTTGTAAAGATCTAGGAACAGATGCACCTAAAGTATAAATATCTGTATTATTATTTATACCAAGTATATTATTATAATTCCTTTCTATAGAATCAATTACTCTATCTAATGTATGTCTATTATTTACTTTTTTTAATGTGTAATAATAATTTGGTTTCTTATTCCTATCATTATAATCTTTTTTTATTCCAAAAGGATTTGCTCCTACTTCTCTCATTAAATCATTAACACCACTAGAATATATCATTATAGGTTCTTCAGCCATTTTTATAGATGTGGATATTTTTACATTTTCATCATTTGGTTTTACTTTGTAAGCAAACTTATATATATTAGCCACTTTTCCTAAAAATTTTGGTAAGCCAATATCTTGCATAACTTTTTCAAAAGCACTTACTGCACTATAAAGTTGTGCTAATTTTATTTCTTCTGCACTTAAATTATTTTTTAGAAAATAATCTATATGTTCAGTCTTATTCATAGTAAGTGAAAATGCATTAATAACTTCTGGTGTTAATTCATTACTTGTTAAAGATAAAGCTAAATAATCTAATAAACCTTTTCTATAAAGCATAGATGTAGTATTAATTCCTTGGGAATCATTTAAGCCAACTATTAATAAGCCCTTATCTTTATAATAATCAATCAATTTATCTATTTTTTCATAATCTGAAATAAGTTTCAATAATTTTTCTTGTTCTTTATTATTCATTATTATACCCCCTGAAAAGTAGTAGTATTATACTAAATTTAGAGATATTTGTCAAAATTTACTATACTAAATCAAATTATCATTTAAACAAAATACTGCATATATAGGTATATATCTTACTTCTTTTTTTGTTGAAAAATTATTTTCAGTTATACGATAAGCATTACTTACTGTAAATCTTTTCATTAATACAGATAAAGATTTAGCCTTTGACATAGACTTAATTGTTATTTCAATAGGTATAATTTCACCCATTCTATTTTGTACTACAAAATTAACTTCTGCTTTTCCTCCTGATTGATAATAATATAATGAATAATTAGCTTCAACTAAAGTTTTAGCTATATGATTTTCATACATAGTTTCTTTTATATTTTCATTAGATAAAAAATCCTTTTTACTTATATGTAGCATTGAAAATAATAAGCCATCATCTGGTAAATATAATTTAAAACTATCTACTTCTCTACAACTACTAAGGGGTGATTTTATATTTGTTATTTTATAACTTCTATAAACAATTTGATTATCTATTAAATATTTTATAGTTGATTCATATTCTTTAGCTCTTTTCCCATAACCCATTAATCCATATTGGAACTTTTTATTTTCCTTTTTTAATTGTTCTGGTATTGAATCAAGTACTTCTAAGCCTCTAGGAATATCTATAAGTGTAGAATTTAGAGCTACTTCTTTTTTATATACATCAAGAATCTTTTGTTTAATAGCCTCTATTTCATTATCTCCATAACCATTATTAAAAGCATTAATTACTTCTGGAAATCCTCCTGTAAATAAATATTCATAAAATAGACCAAGTGCAACCTTATGAAATGGACAGGTTTTTCTTTTTTCATATGATTCCCTAATTAAATTGGCAAGTTGCTCTTCACCCCTAGACCACAAAAATTCTTCAAAATCCATTTCATACATACTTTTAAATTGTAAACTTTCCCCTTTAAATTTATTAAGATTTTCTCTCCTTGATGTTATCGCAATTATATGATATTTACTATTTTCACTACCAAATAATTTTAAACCTTTTACAATTTCTACATCATTAACATTATCAAAGACTATTAATGTATCGTCTTTAAGTATGGTTTCTCCAGATATTATAGATAAATTTACAATTAATTTATCAGTTGATTTTTCTTTCTTAAATAAATCCAATAATTTAAGATTGTTAGAGGTATTAAAATATACAACATTTTTATATTCATTTTTTCCAAATTTTAATACTATAAAAGTCTTTCCTATTTGTTTAGGGCCATATAGTATTAAAGGCTTTCTAATGATGTCATCCTTCCATTTCTGAAAAAACGTAACTATTTTTCGTTCCATAAATTGCCACCACCCAACACATTTTATAAATTAAGTATACTTTTTTTTTGAAATTTAGTCAAGTTTTAGCTAAAATAAAAGATCTATAATAATCTTATTTCTTACCTATGCAATTTTTGTACTTTTGCTGATGCATATTTTATATTGTTTTTCAATTAGTTTCACTATAATCACAACTCCTAAAAAATTATACATCTGGTATATTATAAATTTATTTTTGTCAATTTTAGCCCAAAATAAAAAGACTACTACTGCTTGTCTTAGAATAAACTATTACATTAATACTGAAGGTTTATTAAATTCTAATCGTAATTTATCTGCTACTGTAACAATAAACTCTGAATTAGTGGGTTTAGCTTTATCAATATCAACGCTATGTCCAAATATTTCTTCCATTAACTGCCAATTACCTCTATTCCAACTAACTTCTATGGCATGTCTTATTGCACGCTCTACACGTGATACTGTAGTATTAAATTTACTAGCTATTTCTGGGTATAATTCTTTTGTTATTCCACCAATAACTTCTGGTCTTTCATAAAGCATTATTATACCTTCTCTTATATATTGATATCCTTTAATATGTGATGGTACACCTAACTCATGTAATATTTTAGTTATAGATATTTGTAAATTATTTAAATGTAAATCTACTGTTTTACTATCATATGTTCCACCTTCAGATAACTCAATAACTCTTTTTTCTAATTCTGATAATTCAAAAGGTTTCAATATATAATAATTAACACCCAATTCAGATACTCTTCTTATAATTTCTGGATTATTATAAGAAGTTAAAACAATAATCTTTCTAGAAATATTTTTCTTCTGCATAGTTTCTAATACACTTATGCCATCTTTATTAGGCATTATAAGGTCTAGTACAATCACATCATATTCTTCCTGTTTATTCTCAATTAATTTTAACCCTTCTACACCATCATTAGCATCCAAAGAAACTATTATATCATTATGATTTTTAAAATACTCCTTTATCATACTAACTAAATCTTTATTATCATCAATTACTAACAGTCTAGTTTTACTCATTATTTCTCCTTCCATATACTACCTGCATAATCATTATACATCAATGAAAATTATTTTCATAGGTATTTTTTTGACAAGTTTTGTCGAAAAAGAAAAGTAGTTATTATAACTACTTCTCACTTATTCTAACTTTTACTTTTTTTGTCTTAGATGAATATTTTACCAGTAAATCATTACCTTTAACTTTTACTTTAACCTCATGTTCACCAACGCCATAACCATCTAGATCTATATATGCAGTGATCCCTGTTGCATCCAAACTATTAACTACAGATTCACTACCTTTTACTACAACTGTTACTTTACTATCTGCTTCTGATAAAGCCTGAACTTTATATTTACTATCTAAATTTTCTGTTGCGATTGATATATCAGAAAATTCTTTTGTTATTGAATTATCAACTGATACATTTACAGTTAATGTTTTAGTACTAATATCAGTGATACCTGTAGGTTTCTTTAATGTCACTTTATATTCTTTATTTTCAGATAAACCAGTTACATCAATTTCAACAGGTAAATATTCAATATTAGTAATAGCTTCTTCACTACCATACACAGTTACTTTAGAAATACTAGTTTCTGCAGATTTAATAGACTTACCAGTTGCTAAATTACCTTTAGGTACTACTCTTACAGGTATTTCTTTACTAGGTGATGTTATTTTTACTTTAGCAGTTACACTAGTTGGTACAATTTCAACATCTACAACTTTACCCTTTGTATCATAAGCAACTAAATCAACTTTTTTAAGTTCAATTTCTCCTGCTTTTGGATTAGCAATATCATCTACATCTACTAATGCCTTAACAGTAGCTACTTTATCTAATTTATATTGAGCACCTTTAATAATGACATCATCTCTATCAAGTTCAACATCTTCTATTGATAATTTGCTATCTAAATTATCAGGATGTAGCACATCATAAGTTAAACTTCTTGTTTCTGAAACTTTTGGATATAATGTAACAGTAACAACAGAAGGATCTAATTTATAATCTAATGATTTTAATTTTTGAGAATATTTTAAAGTAACTTTATGATTACCCTCACTAAGTCCAGTTAAATCAACTGAAACACCCTTTGAAGGAGATTGTTTAGCTAAGAAAATATGTCTTTTTTCTCCAACTAATGTAATATCAACAGTTTTTGGTAATCCCTCTACTACGTACAACTCTTCATTATAAACTGCTGACACAGGTTGATTATATAATATTTCAGCATATTGATCTGCCATAACACTAGATTCTTGATCAATTAATATAAATACGCCAAATGCCAAAATCAAACTTATAACTATAAGAGTTGATTTTTTACTTAAAAATTTATCAATACCTTTATTATTATCTTTAAATAAATCCGTTATTCTTAAAATAAACTTAGTAATTGGACTAATTAACCATTTATCAAAAAATAAACCAATGCGATGGAAAAATTTACCGATTCCTTTACTTACTTTCTTCATATATCTCTTCCTCATCCATTTCTTCTTCATCAAATTCAATATCTTGTTTTGGTCTTAATTCATCGATAAGTAGTATTCTAATATCATCAAGTGATAAATTATAGTATAATTCACCCTTAATTGCAACAGACATTCTACCAGTTTCTTCAGACACAACTAATGATATTGAATCAGTTTCTTCTGATATACCTAATGCTGCTCTATGTCTTGTTCCTAAACGCTTATTTATTTTTGAATTACTGCTAGTTGGAAATACTGCACCTGCACAACTAATTCTATCACCTTGAATTATAACTGCACCATCGTGTAGTGGATTACCTTCATAGAATATTGCTATTAATAAATCACTGGATAAATCCGCATATAATTTTTTAGCTTTATCTATGTAATTACCTAAACTTATATCTCTTTCTATTGTTATTAAAGCACCTATTCTATTTTTTCTTAAATATTCCATTGACTGAACAATTTCATAAACTAAATGTTCTCTTTCATCAACAGTTAAAACTTTATGTCTACCTAATAATTGACTTCTTCCTAATTGCTCTAAAATATTTCTTATTTCTGGTTGGAATATTATTATTAAAGCTATTGGTCCCCATTGAATAATATATTCTAATAAAACTTCCAATGTAGTTAAACCTAAGTAATAACTTATAACTTTTAAAAGAAGTATCATTGCAACTCCTTTAAATATCAATGAAAGTTTTACATTATTTTTAATATTTTTTAAGATAAAGTAAAATATTAACCATACTAATAATACATCAAGGACTTTTTGAATTATTGATATAATATCAGTTATTGTTATTGCCATTATATCACTCCTTTACCATGTTCTTATATTATACATAATATTTTTAAATTAGTAAATACTAACTAGGTGGATTATTTATACCTTGACCAATATTTACAATTTTTTCTGAAGGATTTTGTACATTACTTTGATTATTTGGAATATTAGATGGCATATAAGGCTGATTTATTTGATTAAAATTTTGTGGTGTTTGTAAAGAAGACGAATAAGCTTGGCTTGGAATAGCTTGTGATTGTGTAGAAGATTGAGGTGTTTGACTAAGAGTAACCTGTGGTGGTGTAGAAGATTGAGATGTTTGACTAAGAGTAGCTTGTGGTTGTGTGGAAAATTGAGATGTTTGACTTGGCATAGCCTGAGATTGTGATGAAAGTTGAGATGTTTGGCTTGAAATAGTCTGAGTTTGTGTGCTAGGTTGACTACTTGCTTGATTTTGATTAACAGAATTATCTATATTAGCAACAGTAGCATAACTATTATTAAATTTTTCTTTTACAGCTTTTTTTAACTTATTCTGTTCTGCTAAATATCCAATGCATGAACAAAATAAAATTCCAGCTATTACAGCAACTATTATATAAAGTGGTCCATCTAATATATCCCTAAAGAAAATTACTATAACATCCATTATTACACCCCTATTCTATATATTATGATAACATTACATAAAGTATTTTACAACCAAAATAAAAAAATAATATCTACTAATTAGATACTATTTCATTATCTTTAAATACTAGTTATCAAATTTTTCTATATTTTTAATATTTAATCCCATTATCATTATTGAAAAAGTTAATATAATCATAACTATATTTAAAACTAATTGACTTCCACTTATACCAGCAAACAAAAGCATTATATAACTTACAATTCTACCACAATTCAAAATACCTTCCCTTATTGCAAAAAATTCACTTTGATTATTTTTATCAACAATATCACTATCTGATAAATTAAATAACCTTATTTCTCTTGTTAAAGTAAGTATTTCGGTAAAAACTACATAACAAATATTATATATGATAATTGTTATATTATTTTTTAAAAGAAGAAATAATATAACTGATAAAACAGGAATAATACTTGAGATTATAATTATATTTTTATCATCCTTATTTTTATAAATTTTACCATATAAATGAACAAATATTATAGATAATATTGTAGTTATAGAGGTTATTATACCAAGATTTAGATTTGTTTTAAATGAATTAAAAATTAATATAGTCATTAGTGTTACTAATGCTCCATCTGATATATTCATCCCAATAAAAAACTCAACTAGAAACATTTTTCTTATTTGATAATTTTTACTTAATCTTTTAAAAGTATTTTTTAAATTAAATTTACTTAAACTTTCTTCATTTTCTTTAGTTAATAAAAATGAAAGAATTATTTGAATTAATGATATGATTAAGATTATAATTGCTGTTAATTCATAATTGGTAGCAGTTATTATTGAACCTAATAATATTGGACACAATATACCAATAATCGAAGAAACTACCTTTGCTTTTACAGTATATAAAGTTCTGTAATTATTATCTACTTTATTAATTACAAATAAATTATATGGAAACCAATATATACTTGATGATACACCATATAAAATTGCTATTAATCCTAAATGATGAATAATTTTCTCTTTTAATATTACAATTGATAAAATATAAAAGAAATTTAATATTACACCTAATCTAAACATTCCTATTCTAAATTTATTTTTTATAATACTTGCTACTACAAAACTTCCAATAGCTAATAAAATATATGAAAAAATGTAATATATAGATAAATCAACAATACTTTCTTGTGATGTTTTAATAAAATAAGCAGTTAAAAATGGTCCTAAAAATAATATCATTATTTTCTTTAATGCATTTATTGTAATTATTATATCTGTTTCTTTTTTTATATTTTTCACAATTTCACCTATATTATTTGATTAATTAATTCTGACACACTTTTATACTCTTTTTGAGCAATTTTCTTTACTTCTTCAACAGAATTAACCATTGCATAACCTTTAAAATCTTTAATCATTTGTATATCACTATAGCCATCACCTATTACATAAACATTATCTCTTGATATATTTAAATTATCTAGTAATAAACTAATTGCTTTTGACTTATCAATTTTATTAGAAATAATTTCTATTGAATTATTATTAACATAATAAGAATTAACATAATCTTTATATTTACTATTTATTAAATTATTAATAGTTACTGCCATATCATAACTTTGATATTTTACATTTATTTTAGTTAAGTCTTTACAATTAAAATCAACTCTACTTTCTAATTTACTACAACAAAAATTATTTATGGATTTATCTAATTGTAAATCTTTTTCTATATCTTTTATAATTTCATTATTTATAGAAAAATTAGAAATTACGTTATCATCTTTATCCAATATAGTAGCGCCATGATTTAAAATAACATAATCATACCTAAAATTATATAAATTTACTTTGTTATAAAAATCAAAATAGCTCCTACCTGTTGCTATAACGAAGATATTACCATTTTCTATAAATTTCGATACTGCTTTTTTATTTTTTTCCATATCTTCATCATCTAAATAAAATGTTTGGTCATAATCACTGATTAATATTTTTTTATTCATATAGACCTCCATATATAATTTTTTAAATTATAAACATTTAGTTTTTAGTTTATATATTTCTTAAAGATTAGCTACAAATTTTGTTTTTATTTAACAAAATATAAACTTTTTGATCATAATATTCTCTATATATAATTATGTGTATATTTATTTTATATTTTTTCTAAATAATCTCTTAATTAATAATGCTTTCTTATTATATCTTTCTATATTTTTTTCTTCTGAATTCATTATTTCATTAGGTGCAATATCACAACCACAATAATCTATTTCTCGCATTTCAGGAACCATAGAAGAATAGTTAGCACTTTTATATTCTGCTATTTGTTTCATTCTTTTTTTATGTGCTTCATCTAACCATTTTCTTAACTCTGTAACTTCTAATTCTGTCATTTGCATTTCGGGCAATATTTCACCATATTTATCTACTGAAGCTTTATGTTCAACATAGTATTCATATAATCTTAATTTCATCCATTTTTCATAATGTTCTTTACTAGGCTCTTCTAATATTTTATCTTTACTACCATAGATGCTAAGCCTTGATACAGAATATAAATTATAAAAAGCAACTCTCATATATGCTTCTCGCCATTTACTTGAATTTTTTTCAATTCCTTCTTCAATTGCATCTATATCTATTCCAATTGCTAATAATGTATCTACTATACCTTTTCTAAATGCATAATCACATTTAGAACTAAACATATATAAATCTTCACCTAAATTTCCATCTGTTATCCAATTTTCACCATCATTACGCATCCAATCTATTTGCCAACTAACAATTTTTTGTTCATATTCATATCTCAATTTATTAAAGTTTTCAGAATTATTTAGATATTCTATAACTATTTCTTTACCCAAAGAATATAAATTATATTTTTTTAGTATTAAATCAGATAACCAATCATTATTTCTTAAATGACAAGGTAAATTTTCTTCTGCAACAATTTGTGATTTTTTAAAACAATTACTTTCCCAACAACCATCCTTTGGAAAAAAGTCTACTAATATTTTATCTAAAAATTCTTGTGTTTTTATTTTGAGTTTATCAGATGATAATGTTGGATATTTTTCTTTTTCATTATTTTCAATTGATTTCATATACAAATCACCTATAAATATTATAGCATACAATTTTCTTAAATCCTTAAGTATTTTTACAAGCATATCAAAATACTTTGTTGAGGGAGAATAAATAATAAAATTAATCACTGTTTGAACAGATTTGTCAAGATTCCTAAGAGAAGAAATGCAACAACTTATTTTAATTTGCCATTATACATATCTTGAAATATTCCTGATGTTTTAATTAATTCTTGGTATTTACCTTTTTGAACAATTTGTCCATTACCAAAAACTAATATAGAATCACAGTTTTCTAATGTTGTTAGTCTATGAGCAATTGATATTATTAACGTATTATTTTCAATTTGTAGTTGTTCTATTTGTTTTTGAATATATTTTTCTGATGTATTATCTAAGGCACTTGTTGCTTCATCTAAAATTAAAATTTTGGGTTTTCTTAAAAACACTCTGGCAATCGCAATACGTTGTCTTTGACCTCCAGATAAATTATTTCCTCCTTCTGCTAAGACAGTATCATATCCCTTTGGAAGTGATTCGATAAAATCATCTATATACGCTCTTTTAGCAGCTTCTTTAACTTCCTCATCACATACTTTTTTATGATTTCCATAACAAATATTTTCTCTAATAGTACCTGCTACTAAAAATGGATTTTGAGGTACTAATGCTATAATCTCTGATATATCTTTACGAGATAGATTATCTAAATTTTTATTGTCAATTGTAATAATACCAGAGGTATTTTTTTCTAATTTAGTTAAAATTTTTATAAGTGAAGATTTTCCACATCCACTAGGTCCAGCTATTCCAATAAACTTTCCTTCACTAATATCTAAGTTTAAATTTGAAATAACTTTTTTATTACTATTGTTATAAGAAAAGTCAACATTTTTAACTTGTATAAAATAGTTTGAATCATTTTTTACATTTTTACTTTTGTTGTTTTTATAAGAGAAATCTTGTTCCAAGTCAATAATATTAAAATACTCTTTAGCCAATATAGTTGATTCGGATAACTCGTCAAATATACGATGTAATTCACGTAAAGGCGTAGTTAATTGGGTAAAACATAAATATGCTGTCAATACTGTACCAACACTAATAATGTCTTCTCCAGCTAAATATGCCGAAATACCAATTACTAATACAGTGAATAATGCCTCATTAACAAATTTCAAGCAATCATAAAATGCCATTGCTTTATGATGATTCATTTCCTTTTGACGTAAAATTTCTGATTTATTTGTGAATCTATCAACTTCAGCTTCAGCATTATCTGTAACTCTTATTACTTCTATTCCATTTATTAGTTCTACCATTGTTCCATCCATAGATGATTTTTCTTCCATTAACTCTACTCTAATTCCCTTCTGAGTAGATATTTGCCTAAAAATAATTATAATTCCTATTGGTATAACAAATAACATTAATATTGATAAAAACAAAGGTAGTTTTGAAAAAATCACTATTATAGCAGCAATTCCACTGAAAATAGCAGGTGCAAAATCCATAAATAATAATTTTAACAATCTTATAGTTCCCTCTAAGCTTCTGTTTAATTTACCATGAATATTACCTGTCATATTTTCTTTAAAATAAGAAAGAGGAGCATGTAAAAGAGAACTAACTGCTTTAGAACGAGCATCTTTTTCACATCTAGTACAAGTGTCCTCTACAATAACACGACGTACTACTTTTATTATTTCATTAGAAACTGTAACAATTAAAATAAACAATAAAAATGGAATAATACTAGAAAAAGACAAATTTTCTTGATTTAATATATCATCTGTCAATTTACCAATAGATAATGGCAATAACTGACTTAATAGTGCAGAAAGTATCATTATAACTATAATTATAATAAAATTAAATTTTTGACGTTTATTTAGCATAAGATATATTCTTTTTATCAAATTTTGTTTTTTCATAATAAACTCTCCTTTTTAAATAAGTAATTTTGTCAATATGTAAGCTTTTTTTATATTCTTCAAAATAAATTAAAATTTCTTAAATAAGAACATCATTATTTTAGTTAGTATATTGTTTTGACAAAATAATTAACCCCTAGGTATTTTGACAAGTGTATCAAAATAACCTAAGGGGCTTTCTTTTTATATCAATATTCGAAAAAGTTAGAATAAAAACGTCAATAGTGCGAGTATCGTAGATATCTACAACTCTTACATAGTTCGAAATGATATAAATATCACTCATTAATTACATTTTATCAAGTATAAGAAAAAGTAGCAATTATTTTGTGTCATTTCGTGAATTTTGTTTTAAAATTTTTATTTGCCCTTTTTCTTCTAAACTTGACCTGTTTGTAAGGTTATCAAAATGTTCAGCAACTAACTTAAAATAGTCATCTTGATTTGGACTTATTAAATCACAAATTTCATCAAAGGATTTATTTATAAATAACTTTGGAGATAGTGGATCTAACTTTTCTTCACTTATTCCTTTTTGAATATCTATTTTATTAGCAAAAGTTCGTAATTCATTTATAACTAATTGAATAAATTTATTATCTTTAAATTCAATATCTAAATCATCTATTATAAATTTAATTTCTAAACTTGTAATATTACCATTTTCTATTTTAGGGTATCTAGAAGTTTTACTAGCAACTACTACTTTTTTATGTTGAGGCATTTCATTTTCATCATTAAATTGTTCCCATCTTATTGCTTCATAATTTAAATATATATCATAACTTTGTTTATCTTCAACATTATTTAGACTTTTAATTTTGGAAATTGTGAAATTATGATGAATAGCATCATCTGTTCCACCCACAAATATCATAATAGATTTTGCATTATCAACACTAAATATTTGATTATCACTTTTTATACGAAATGGTAAATATTTTCTCACATCAACATTTGAGTTTTCAAAACAAATTCCATTTAAATAATGACATATATTTTCTTGTTTAAATTCATTAATACCATAAATAACATTACCATTACTTATATATGCATATTTATTTTGTGAATTCTTTTTTATTGAAAAATTTTTTTTAAAACTATATGCGTATTCTTGTTCAAAAAAATTAGAAAGTTCTTCATTATTGTAACTATTAATAAATATTTTGGTCAATAACTCTTGTTGAACATTATGCCCATCATATTCTAAATTTTGTAAATACCTTACTTCAAACTTAATTTCATCATTTGATAATACTCCATCTGAATTTGGCATTTCTCGTTCAAAAACCAAATCATAATTGCCACTGGTAAATGTCATTCTCTCAATAATTGGTATTTCATTTTCTATATAAAATAAACTATCCATTCTTCTTTTGTCATTAATGGAAGACAACTCTATAAATCTAACTTCTCCATCTGAATAATTTAATAAATTTGCATTGCTTGTATATTTTGCCAAAAATAAAGTACTATCTTTTGTATCAATTACTTCAATACTTGGTGTTTTGTAATCGATTTTACTAATTTTATAATCTTCAATTCGTGACTCATCTATTGAAATATTGAAGAACTTTAATACATCAATTAATGTTGCATTACCATCAGTTCTTTCTCCAATATATCTTTTGTAAGTCCTTTTTATTGCTCTTTTTAAATATTCAATTTTATCGTTATACATAAAAACCTCACTCCCTTTTCAATATTATAAATATATTATAAAAAAATTACAATATTTTATTTGTTTTTGGCAAAATAATTAACCCCTAGGTATTTTGACAAATATATCAAAATACCTAAGGGGCCATATTTTTATATTAAGCTCGAAAAAGTTCGAACAGATTTCCCAATGGTGGAGCTGAGGAGAATCGAACTCCTGTCCAAAAATATCGATACATAAACCTCTACAAGTTTAGTTAACTAATTCTATTCATATATCATCCAAGTAGTTAACGACCAAGATAATATACTAGTCTTAAAATTCTTTCTATCTTATAGACAAAAGATAGCTATAACCTATTAATATAAACCCTTAATTATCTCATAGGTATAGATAAAAAAGAGTGCATTCCCTTATTTTATTAGGCAAAAGCAACTGCTTGGTTTCCACCAAACATGTTTGCGAATGCATTTTTAATTTTGTTTGCGTTTATTTTTATTTGTTCGTAACGTGAACCTTCGACTTGCCATCTATGCTCTAATATTCCTGTCGAAACCAGTCAGCCCCATGGGAAGATTATACCACAAAATAATATAAAATAAAAGTGGAACTATTTTCCACTAATTTTAATATCTATTTTTTAATTGCTTATCTATGTTTCTTTTAATATCTCTTTCTTTTATTGATTCTCTCTTATCATAATTTTTCTTACCTCTACAAATAGCAAGTTCTACTTTCAATATATTATTTTTAAAATATAACTTTAAAGGTATTAATGTTAAACCTTGATTATTAACTGCCTCACTAATTTTTTTTATTTCTTTTTTATGTAATAATAACTTTCTAGTTCTAGTTTCATTATGATTAAAAATATTGCCTTCCTTATATTGAGATACAAACATATTTAATAAAAATATTTCATTATTTTTTATAATACCATAACTATCTTTTATATTAGCACTGCCCATTCTAATCGATTTTATTTCAGTACCAGTTAATTCTATACCAGCTTCATAAGTATCCTCAATAAAGTAATCATGTCGTGCTTTTCTATTATAAATTTCCATAATTATGCCTCCCTTAATGGTCCAAACTCTATACCTTGATACCTTTCTGTTACTACGTTTTTGTACTTTTCATAATACTCTTTATAATTTGGTAATATTATATTATTTAAATCACTATATGGATAAACTTTAAAGTCTCTACTACTATTATTATAATGTGTATAAATAAGATCTGCTTTTAAATCTTCCAATGATATAGTTGTGTTATTATTTTCAACAACCTTCTTTATATTAAGTCCCATCATAAGACCAGTTAAACGTTCCACTCCTACTTGATTAGAAATATAATTACCTAATGAATAAATAACTAATGTTTTTCCAATAAATTCAACAGGCTCTACAACATGAGGATGAGCTCCTATTATTATATCCACTCCTAAAGATGATAAAAAATTTGCAATTTCTTGTTGTTGATTATCTACTCCTAGACTATACTCTGTTCCCCAATGCATAGCTACTATAACAACATCTACTTTATCCCTTACTTTTTCTATATCTTGTTGAGCTTTATCATTTGAATATACGTTATTTAAATACTCTTTCCCTACTGGTGTATTTAGTCCATTAGTCCATGTGGTATATGAAAAGAAAGCATACTTGATACCATTTATTTCATAAATTCTAACTTTATCTCTATCTTCAAATGATGAATATTGACCTGCAGTAACTACACCCTTTTGTTGATTCCAATATTCCAATGATTTTAAAACTCCGTCTTCTCCTTTGTCCATAGTATGATTTGTTGCTAAAGAAACCAAATTAAAACCAGAATCTATAAAAGCATCGCCTACTTCAGTAGGAGAATTAAATCTTGGATAACTAGATAAACCTAATTGAACCCCACCTAATATAGTTTCCTGATTATAATACTTTAAATCATATTTACTTACAATAGGTTTTGTCAATTCTAACATAGGCTTAAAGTCATAGCTACCATCTGCTTGTTGTGCATCCAAATAAACTCTATCATGAATCAAAGCATCTCCAACCATTATTAAAGAAGCATTGTATTCTTTTCTTGTTTCTTTTTCTTCTTTTACTACCTTCTCTTTTTTTTGCACTTTTTCTTTTTTATCAGAAGAATTAAAACTATATACACTAAATACAATCAATCCTGCTAGTACAAGTACTAACCCCATGATAATAAAAATAACATGTGTTTTAATTCTTCTTTTTTTCATACTACAACTTCCTTACTACTTCAAAATCAATAATCTTTTCTTCTTTACTTGCTCTAACACATTTTACTATAACTCTATCACCAATTGTATATTTTATATGACTTCTTTCTCCTGTTAAAGTCATTCTTTCTTCATCATAATGGAAGAAATCATTCATATCTTTAATTGGTACTAATCCTTCAATTAAGTTATCTAATTCTACAAACATTCCAAAACTAGTAACGGTAGAAATCATTCCTTCAAATTCTTCACCTATGTGTTTTTCCATATATTCAGCCATTTTCATATCTTCTACTTCTCTTTCACAATCAACTGAAGCTCTTTCTCTAGATGAGGAATGTTCTGCAACGAAAACTAACTTTTCTTCCCAATATCTTATTGTTTTTGGATCTAATTTTTTATCAAATAAATATGTTCTAAGTAATCTATGTACTGTGGTATCTGGATATCTTCTAATAGGTGATGTAAAATGTGTATAACATTTACTTGCAAGACCATAATGTCCTAAATTTTCAGGTTTATAAACAGCTTTTTGCATACTTCTTAATAATAAGCTTGATAATATTTTAAATTCTTTTTTATCTTCCAAAAACTTAATTAATTTTTGAATAGTTTTTGGACTAGTATCTTTAATATCACCGGGTATTTGATATCCAAGTGTTGCAATAAAGGATAAATAATTTCTTATTTTTTCTTCTTTTGGTACTTCATGAACACGATAAATAAATGGTAAATTCATAAAATAAATATGAGTTGCAACACATTCATTAGCTGCTATCATAAAGTCTTCTATTAGATTCTCTCCAGCACCTCTATATCTTTTAACAATTTCAGTTGGTACACAATTATCATCTACTAATATTTTAGCTTCATCAACTTCAAAATCTATATAACCACGTTTTATTTTTTCTTTTCTTAAAATATCTGCAAGTTCTTTCATTAGCCTTAAACTTTTTTCATATGGTTCATACCCAGTGGGTATTTCATTATTTTCTAAAATACTATTTACTTTTTTATAAGTCATTTGTATTCTAGATTTTATAACACTAGGAAATATATCATAATCAATTTGTTTACCATTACTATCAAATTCCATGACACAAGATATAGCCAATCTATCTACATTAGGATTTAATGAGCAAATACCATTAGATAATTCATGTGGTAACATTGGTATAACCCTATCTACTAAATAAACACTAGTTCCTCTCTCCATTGCTTCATTATCAAGGGGACTACCTTCAGTAACATAATGTGATACATCAGCAATATGAACACCTAATTCATAATGACCATTATTAAGTTTTTTTATTGAAATAGCATCATCTATATCTTTAGTATCATCACCATCTATAGTAAATATTTCAACATCTCTTAAATCTTTTCTATTATGATATTCTTCTTCTAAAACTTCCATTGGTATTTCTTTTACTTCTTCACATACATCGTCAGGAAATTTTGTATTAATATTATATTTATGAACAATAGATAATATATCTACACCAGGATCATTTTTATGACCAATTATTTCTATAACTTTTCCATAATATTTATGATTATTTATTCTTTTACCTAATTCAATTACTACTTTATGTCCATCAACAGCATTCATTGAATCTTCTTTTTTTATTTCTATTTCAATATTTAATTTTTTATCATCTAAAGTTACAATACCTTTATCATTTTTAAAATTAATTTCACCAACATAGTTTTTTGTTTCTCTTTTTATTATTTTTAAAATTCTACCCTCTGGTTTTGCAATATTCAATTTAGTAGTTATTTCTACTAAGACTATATCATCATTAAGAGCACTATTCATATTATCTGCACTTACATATACATCTTCTTGCATATTATCTATTTGTACAAAACCAAATCCTTTTTTATTAGCACGTAATATTCCTTTTCTTAAATGACTATTTTCAAGTAACATATATTTATCTTTATTGGAATGATAAATTATACATTCATCTTCTAATTCTCTAAGTATAGTACTTAATTCTTCTAATTCACTAACTTCATTTAATTCTAGTTCATCTTTTATATCATAAATTGATAAGGCACCATCACTTTTTTTTAAGACCCTTATTATCTCTTCTTTCATATTTTCACCTTCATATATTGTTATACTTATATTATAAAATAAAAAAGACTAAATTAATAGTCTTTTAATCAATAAATGTTGCGATTAAAGAAATAAGGAAGAAAGCTAGACCTAATAACATTGTAAATCTACTAATTACTAATTCTGATCCTCTTTCTTTTCTATTTGTAAAAAGCTCTGAACTACCACCACTAATTATTTGGGCTGCTCCTTCTGCTTTACCACTTTGCAATAATACAATAATTATTAATAAAATTGATATGATAAGTAATGCAATTTCCATACTACACCTCCTGTAAACGATAGATATATAATAACACAAATTTATTTATTTGTAAATATATACCAATTAATACTAGGATTTATTTTTTAACTGCTCTTCTATTCTCATTAATTGATTGTATTTGCATATTCTATCTGTTCTAGACATAGAACCTGTTTTTATTTGACCTAAATCAAGACCTACTGCTAAATCTGCAATAGTTGTATCTTCAGTTTCACCACTTCTATGTGAAATTATTGTTTTATAACCATGTGCTTTGGCAAGTTCAATTGTTTCTAATGTTTCAGTAATTGTACCAATTTGATTTACTTTTAATAAAATGGCATTACCAGCATGATTATCTATTCCCATTTGAAGACATTTTTTATTAGTAACAAATAAGTCATCGCCTACTAATTGAATTTTATCTCCTAATAATTCAGTTACTTTTCTAAAACCTTCCCAATCATTCTCATCAACTGGATCTTCAATAGAAACTATTGGATATTTTTCTACTAAATCTTGATAAAATTTAATAAGCTCATCTGTTGTCATATTTTTACCATCTACATGATAGTAACCATTTGAATAAAATTCTGATGCGGCAACATCTATTGCTATTTTAACATCAATACCAGGTGTGTATCCAGCTTGTATTATAGCTTCTATAATTAAATCAAAACCTTCTTTATTAGACTCTAAATTTGGAGCAAATCCACCTTCATCACCTACACCTGTAAAATAGCCTTTAGTATTTAAAACTTTTTTTAGACTATGAAATACTTCAGAACCAACTCTTACTCTTTCATGAATTGTATCTCTTTGTGGAATAATCATAAATTCTTGAAAATCTAAATTATTATCAGCATGTGCTCCTCCATTAATTATATTCATCATTGGATATGGAAGAGTTTTTCCATTACCAATATATTCATATAACTCTAATCCTTTTTCTTTTGCACTTGCTTTCATAGCAGCCATACTAACACCAAGTATTGCATTAGCTCCTAATTTAGATTTAGTTTCTGTTCCATCTAATTCAATCATTTTATAATCTAATTCTTTTTGATTAGAAGCATCCATTCCAATAACTGCATCACGAAGTATGGTATTAACATTATTTACAGCTTTTAATACTCCCTTACCACCATATCTTAAATCTTTATCTCTCATTTCAAGAGCTTCTCTTTCTCCAGTTGATGCTCCACTTGGCACTGCTGCACGACCCATTATTCCATTTTCTAATATAACATCTACTTCAACTGTTGGATTACCTCTTGAATCCAATATTTCACGACCTATTACATCTTTAATTTTCATTTTTATTATCCTCCTTATTATTTTCTTTTTTATTTTCTTTTAACTCTTTAACATATTTTTTAAATTCTGCGCCTCTAATTTCACATTCCTTATATCGATCCCAAGAAGCTGAAGCCGGACTCAATAAGACTATACCGCCTTTTTCTGTTACTTCAACACATTTTTTAAAACCATCACCTAAATGTTCATATATATATGTAGGTATATTTAATTTATCACCAAACTCTTTTACTCTTTCTCTACATTCTCCTATACCTATAATATTAGAAACATTTTTCATATATGGACTTAAGTCATTGAAATTTTGTCCTCTTTCTAGCCCACCTAATATAATAGTAATTGGCTTATCAAAAGATGACAATGCGATTTGACTACATTTAATATTAGTTGCTTCTGTATCATTGTAATATCTTACATCATTTACTGTATCTACATATTCTAATCTGTGCTCTACTCCTGTGAAATTACTTAATACTTTATCTATTATTTCATTTGAAACATCAAACTCTTTAGCAATCATAATAGCACCCATACAATTTTCTAAATTATGAACACCTGGTATTTTTATATGAGAAATATCTATTACTTTATTATCATAATAGTATATATATCCGTCCTTTTTATAGCAGCCATTAATTTCATTTTTACTAGAAAAATATTTCATTTGAGATTTAATATTTTTTAACTCATTTATAACTTCATCATTTTCCATATTTACAATTGCAATATCACTTGATTCTTGATTATAAAACATTTTTGCTTTTACTTCTTTATAATGTTCATATGTTTTTAAGAAATCTATATGAGCTTCACTTATATTAGTAAACAAACCTATATGTGGTTTAAATGTATCAATATTTTCTCCTTGTTGACAAGATACTTCCATTACAATAATATCATCTTTTTTTAGTTTTTCTAAAAAACTACATAATGGATACCCAATATTTCCTGTTAAGTGAACTCTATTACCAAATGCTTCTTTTAAAATTTTATATGTAAGTGTTGTTGTTGTTGTCTTTCCATTTGTACCTGTTATACCAATTAAAGTAACATCATCAGGTAATAATTTATAAGCCATTTCTACCTCATTAATAACCTCTATTCCTAATTTCTTTGCTTTAATTACATATTTATGATCTATAGGTACACCAGGATTTTTAATTAAATAATCAAAACTATCATCTAATAAATCATCAGGATGTGATCCAAATATTAGTTCAACTCCAATATTTCTTAATTCATTAACTTGCTCTTCATTTTGACTAGCTTCATCTTTATTATCATTTAATATTACTGTATTACCTCTTTTTATTAGTATTTTAGCAGCTTCATATCCACTTCTTGCCATACCAAGAACTAAGATTTTTTTATTTTCAAACATAAAATCACCTACTATAATTATACTATAAATAATAGTTTTTAGCATTAATATTGAAACAAAATTTTAGGTATGATATAATTAATCTATAACAAAAAGGAGGCTTCATAATGAAAATTGTTACTATAGATTCTTCACAATTTGATAATTTTGCAAAGAATCATAAATATAGAAATTATTATCAAACTTCTCAATATGGAAATATTATGAACAAATTTAATTATGAAGTTAGATATATAGGTATAGAAGACGATAATGGAAACTTAATTGGTGCATCATTATTATTAATACAAGATGCTGTAATGAAAACTAAACTTGCTTATGCACCTCGTGGAATTTTGTTTGATTTTACTGATTCTGATAAAGTAGAAGAATTAGTTACAACACTAAAAAACAGTTTAGGTAAAGAAGGAATAGCTACATTAAGAATTGATCCTGCAATACCTTTAACTATTAGAGATAATAAAGGCAATATAATGAACATAAATAATGAAGCTAGTATAATAATGGAAAATCTAAAACATGCAGGATTTAACTACAAAGGTGAAAATTTATATTTTGAAACAGAAAAACCCAGATGGGAAGCATTAACACTATTAGATAAAAATATTAGAGATATATATCAAAATTTTGATAAAAAAACTAAAACTAAAATTAATAAAGCAATAAAATGTGGTATAGAAATACATAGGGATAAAGATAAAGATGTTACAGAATTATTTAATTTTGTAAAACATAATGGTTATCCATTAAAATTTTATAAAGGATTTTGTGAACAATTTAATAATTTAGCTGATGTATTTTATGCAAAACTTAATACTGAGAATTTCGTTTTGAATAGTAAAAAAAAATATGAAGATGAATTAGAAAAAAATGAAAAAATATCTAAAGAGTTTCAAGACTTAGCTCAACAAAATGAAGATAGAAGAGATATATTTAATAAAAAAGTACTTTCAGATAAGCTTTTAGGAATATATAAAAGTAACCTAATATTTGCAACTAACCTACTTAAGGAATATCCAGAAGGAATTATTATAGCAGGTGGATTATGTATAGTTTATGATAATGCTGCTTATATGATAATAGAAGGTACAAACCAAAAATTCAAAAATCTTAATGCCAATTACTTATTAAAATGGCGTATGATAAGTGATTATAAAAATGAAAAATTAAAATATGTAAACTTCAATGCTGTAACAGGTGATTTTGATAGAAAAAGTAAATATGCTGGACTTAATGAAGTAAAAGGAAGCTATAATGCCGTAATAACTGAATATATTGGTGAGTATGATATTATTCTTAACAATTTTAGATATGGTTTATATAAAAACTTTACAAAAGAGAAATAAATCTCTTTTTTCTTTGTATAAATTGTGCCACAAAAAAACCGAAATAATTCGGTTTTTATATTATTATTCAACGATTTCAGAAACTGTTCCTGCACCAACTGTACGTCCACCCTCACGGATAGAGAATTTAGTACCTTGTTCAAGAGCTATTGAATGGATTAATTCAACTTCCATATCAACATTATCTCCTGGCATAACCATTTCAACACCTGCTGGTAATGTAATAACACCAGTTACGTCTGTAGTTCTAAAATAGAATTGAGGACGATAGTTATTGAAGAATGGTGTATGACGTCCACCTTCTTCTTTACTTAATACATATACAGTACCTTTAAATTTATGATGAGGTGTAACACTTCCTGGTTTAGCAAGAACTTGACCACGTTCAACATCTTCACGACCAATACCACGTAATAATACACCAGCATTATCACCAGCTTCAGCATAGTCTAATTGTTTTCTAAACATTTCAATTCCTGTAACAACAGTTTTTTGAGTATCTCTAATACCAACAATTTCAACTTCATCATTAAGATTTAATTTACCACGTTCAACACGTCCTGTAACAACAGTTCCACGTCCTGTAATAGTAAATACATCTTCAATACTCATTAAGAAT
>CANRQD010000008.1 GCA_947632685.1 uncultured Bacilli bacterium
TATTTCATAAACTGCATAATATCTCCAACCATCAAGATCCATGTTTCTTGTCATTACCTCACTAATAGGAGTTGCATATAATACTCTTGCATTAAATTCACGATTAAGATCATCAAAATATGGAAAATCAGCCCAATCATAAATTGTATCAATAATATAAAATTTATCGTATTTCTTCTTAAAGTCATAAATTGCATCTATAAGCATCTCTTTAGTTAAATTTACATCATCAGATTTATCCCATGTATTAAAACTAGAAAATTTTTGTTCTGGAATTAAATATAGTGGATAATCATCTTTATCTAAATATACTGCAAAAGATTGTTGAGCATCATTTTCTAAATATACTAGCTTAGTCTTTTTAGGTATTGCTTCTTTTATATAATTCGCAATCATTTTTCCACCAGTAAAATAATGTGTAAAATCATCATAAACATATAAATAAGTACCTGGAGCAGTAACAATAATCCAAAATATCAAAGCTATTTCAGTAATCCTATTACTAACTTTATGATTATATTTTTCAGGTGACTTTTTTAATACCCAAACCCAAAACATCATAATATAAATAATCAGATGTACTCTAATAGGTAAAACCCACCATTGAAAGACAACATAAATTATTAACGAAAATAAGCACCAAGACCAGAAAACACACCACAATCTAAAACTACTTCTCATACTAATAAAACTTAATATAAATGCAATTCCCATTGATATATGGAACCAAATTGGAACATCATAAGCAGAATATACATATCTATTCATTCTTCCAAATACACTAGCTATTTCTCTTCCATAAGACATTAAAGCTTGTAATGAGAAACGACCATAAGTACTTACTATTGTATTTATATCTTTTTTATCAGCATTTTGCTGAAGCAACGAGCAATAATAATAACCCAATACTGCAAACAATAAAACAAAAAATATTAAAAATATTGCTAAACATAAACTAAGTATTAAGTTTCTTTTCTCTCTCTTTGAAAGATTTTTACGATTAATGAAAAGCTCTTTTCCCCAAAACGTTATAAGCAATACACCTGATATTGGAACCATTACTAAATGGGTATTAGCAAGTAAACCAATTAAAATTGCATATTTATATGGATGTTGCTTTTTCTCACTATCCATATCAGCTAATAATGCTAAAAATAAAGGAATTAAACAATATGGTCTATTATAAGCACTATACCAATATACCATACCTGAGCTAAATATTAATAATAACTTTAAAAATTTATTAAATGGTGATTTTTTTAATATAATAATTACAGTTATAACACATGATATAATAGGTACAATTCTATGTATTTGTAAAAATCCTAATTTAACAAAAGGAAATAAAAATGCATACCAAAAAAAGGAATGTCCTTCATATCTAAGTTGCTTTATCATATCAAAAAAGTTCAAATCCCTAGTAATTAATAAACTTTGTGCTTCATCTAAAGAAAATTCATGATATATTGATACAAAAATAATAAAACATGTATAAACTAATAAAACAATCCAATTAAAAACTCCAAAATTTTTAATTTTTTCCATAATATTAAAATTTTTTAATTTTCTTTTACAACTTTCTTTTTTCATTTTATACTCCATATACTACATTCTTTATTCTTTATATGATTATTTTTTCATTATTCATTTTATCAATTATATAAAAATTTTGCAATAATCTGTTTTATTTAAACAATTAAATTAATATATTTTTATATAATAAGGCCTTTAACTAAATATCTAAAAAATATTGTTTTTTCAGGTTCAATTGATAAATATTGATTACGAAAATATTGATCAATATCTAACATATCTACTCTTTGTACTTGCGAACCAAGATGTCCTTGTTTAAACGTATTATATACTCTACCCTTTATTTCAATAAAAGGATTAATCGCGGCTATTGATAATAAAACTATAAGTATTACTTTTCTTAATTTAGAAGTATCTTTTGCTAATAAAAATTTCATAATATAAACCCATAAAATTACAAGAAAAGGCATTGGAAATTTTAAAATCAAATTAACACCACCAATAAGAGGAATTAATAATAAATAGAATGTGATAATTAATATATTTTTATTATATTTATAATTTTTTCTATATATCAACAATACATAGATTAAAAATTCAACAAAAACAAATATTATATATATTTTTAAATTAAATGGTGCACGTATATCATGACGTAAATCAACACTAGATTGATAGTTAGCCAAGTAATATAAACTTATTACTGGTAATATAAAACATATAGCCAAAATATTTGGTAATTTAATATATTTTTTAAACATATTAAGATTTTTATTTTTTATTGAATTTAATATACATAATGTTAAACAATATACACCTATAGACAACATTTGAAACGGTGAATAAAACATTCCTAAAACTAACCATACTAATTGATTTTTGTAATCAATACTATCTACTGTTATTAAAGTAATTAATAATGAAATAAAAGCTTGATTAAAGGCCCAATAAATAAATGAATTAAACGAAGGATATTGCCATTCTATTCTAGACCACCATTCAAAACCATTTGACAAACCTCTTGGATCTAATTTACCATTAACGATTAATTCACCAAGTATATCAAGACCAGAAAAAAAGGCAAAAGATATTAATATCATATATAATTTTTTTGGACTACTTTTTTTGAATATTTTTAAAACCCATAAAAATAGCAAAAGCATACCAAATACGCACCATAAATAAAGAATAATATTACTAATCAATAATACTAAATTCGAATTACTAATTATGTAAGTCAAACCTTTTCCAATAACAGCTGGTACAATCCACTGACAAATATAATAACATAAATAAGAATTATCAGCATATCTAACAGGCCAAGAACTATAAATTAAACTTTTAAAAATTGCATTTCTTGCTTTATAATCAAGAAAAAAATCAGGTTGATAAACTAGTTCTCCAATTCCACTAAAAAAAATAAAAATAGCTGCTAATATAATAGCAAACAATAATACTTTTTTAGAAACCAAAAAACTACCTTTATCTTTTTGATTTCCTTTTAAATAATTATATAGAATTATTCCACATACTAAATAAACTGGAATTGCAATATAATAACGTACCCATCCAATTATAAAAAGCATAACCGGAATTATAATATAAAGAAATGATATATTTTTTAATAACTTATTTGATACTTCCATAGCTTCATCCTCATCTTCATACTTATTATAGCATGCATTATTTGATATGTAAATTATTAATAAAGTAAAAAACAATATGATAATTTTATAATATTCATATTGTTTTTATCTTTTTAAATTAATGTTTTATTAGTTACTTAATATTTGTTTTGAAAATTTAAAAATTGAGGTATTATCTATAAGATCATAATTAGTTAGATCACTAGCTCCTATTCCATACGCATAAACCAATACATTACTTTCTGTATGTTGACCAATTGATGTAAATAATGAATTAGTTAGTTGATTTTTATTTGTAATTCCATCTAATTTAAGACCACCAGTTTCATGATCTGCTGTTATGATAACTAATGTATCTGAATGTTCATCAACATAATTCATAGCAACTTCTACAGCAGCATCAAAATCATTCATTTCATTTAGCATTCTAGATATATTTGATTCATGAGAATATGTATCTATATCAGAACCCTCTATCATTAATACAAAGCCATTTTCATTTTCCAACCTTGAAAGTGCCGTTGTTGTCATATCTTTTAAACTTGTCCTATTAGCATCATTACTTATTGTATTACTTGCAAATGTTCCTATTACCCTATTTTTAATATCAACATTTTTTATATCTTCTAAATTATTAATGTATGAAATATTATTTGATTGCATTAAAGATTCATATTTATTAAAGTAATCAGTACCTCCACCTAACATTAAATCAATATTAGAATAAATTTGTGATTTTGCTATTTCATCATAATTATATCTATAATCATTATGTACTGAAAAACCTGCCGGTGTTGCATGTGGTAAAATCTGTGTAACAACTATACCTGTTTTTTTATTCTTTGTTGCAGCATATTCAAGTATATTTTCAACGTTATTTCCATTTTTATCTTTTCCAATTGTACCATTTGTTGTTTTATATCCAGTAGCAAGAGCCGTTGCTGCTGCTGCACTATCAGTTACAGATTCTATTGAAGCTGTAGTAACATACGTTTTATTTTTAATGTTTTGAATATTTAATTTTTTACCATTATTTATTTCAGCAGCTTTAATGTGATTTTCTCCCATACCATCTCCTATCATAATAATTACATTTTTAGCTCTAGACATTGTTTGAGGAATTTTTCCTATTTTAATACTTGAATTATAATCTAACCATTCTCCTGTAGAATCTTTTGTAGTTGTAGATAATTTACTTGTTACATTATATATTTTATTTATTCCTTCACAGGCTACTTCTGATAACTGATATTTATATTTCTCATTTTGTTGATTCCCATAATCTACATTGTTAAACACAATTTTATAATTTTTGATATCATCAGCATCAGACATATTATCAGGTATTTCAAAATAATAAATATAATCTTCTTCTTGAATTAATCCTACACCAGGCCATGCACCAAAAAGTTCATTGCCTTGATCATCATATAAATATGCATAAGGATTATCCCAACTAACTGGTTTATTAAAATAAACTTTTCCATGTATTGTATTTTTATTTTTAGATTTAAAATTATTTATAAAAATTATAGAAGCTATCAGCACTAAAATTATTAGTAAAATAATTGATTGCTTTTTATTTATTTTTATTATTTTATTACTTTTCATATATACCTACCTTTAAGTTAAGTATATCATCTATTAACTTTTTTTATCAATATATTTATTTTTCTAATATAAAAAGACTATTAACAAAATTATTAATAGCTTTAAAATAATATTTATTATTCTATGGTAGATAATAATGTATCTTTGTATGATGATAAATTTCCAATATCATGTGAAATTCCATCAATTTTTATTGCTTTTATTTCTACATCATCTATGATTTCTGCAATAGCATCTACAAATTCATACTCTCCAGACTTAGAAAGCATTTGATTTTCAATAATATTTTCTAAGGAATTAAATACATCTTGATTAATAACCCACATTCCGAAATTTCCATAATATTTCCTACTCATTTGTAAATTTTCTTTTGCATATTCAAAAGTTGGTTTTTCTACTAATTGATTTACTGTCATTTTTGTATGTTCTTTATCATCCCAAATACCAGTCATAACTCCAACATTTTTTAATTGATCAGAATCAACCTCACCCATTGCAATTATATTTTTTTCAATTTCATCATAATAATTAATAAGTTGATTTACACATGACTCATTTGTATTTGAAGTATAATATGTATCTCCTAAAATTACTAGTACAGGATCTGATTTAGCAAAGTCTTTACATAAATATACCGCATCTCCAAAACCTCTTTGTTCTTCTTGAACTATGTATTTTATTTTTGAACCTATTCTTAGTAAATTAAAATCATATTCTAAAATTTTAGGATCTAATTTTTGTAAACATTTTTCTGATAAAGGTTGTTTAAATAACGCATCATATTGTTCTTGTTCATCTTTGCCAATAACTAAACAAATTTCCTCAATTCCTGCTTCATCTAATTCCTCTATTAATTTTAAAATTATAGGTTTTAATATCCCATTATCATTAATTGGCATAAAAGCTTTTTTTAATGCTCTACTAATTGGATACAATCTTACTCCAAATCCAGCTAAAGGGATAATTGCTTTTTTTACTTTATGAGATGCCTTTACGTTGTAGCTAAAAGCATTCATTTTTAATGTTTCATTTAAGTACTTTAATATTTTTTCTTGACTTTTCCTATCCTTTGCTAATATTTGAGCACTACCATCTCCACCTGATCCTATTCCTCTAGCACCATAAGATAATTCTTGAATATACTCATCTTCTAATACGGAATGCAAAACTGGTGCTTTATATTCACTACATATTGGAATACCTGCAGCATCTATTTCTTCTTGACTTTTTGTAAATAATCTACCAATTTCTTCTATATTTCCATCTTCTAAAGCTTGTTGCATTTCTTCTACTAATAAATAATTATTTTTTCCTAACATTTCTTGTACTTTTTTTTGTTTAGAACCTTTTGCTACTGGATAACAACTTCTAAGTGAAGAAAGGATTTTTTTAGTATCTTTTTTTGACATTAAATCAACTATAACTAAATTTAATTCTTTTTTTACATTTATAGGTTTAATAGATACACAATCTTCATAAAAAATCATTTTAAATAGTGAATCTTCTTTTTTTAAAACAATTTGATCTAATCTTCCACAACAAGACAAAGCAAGTCTTTCACCATAATATGCATCATTCATTAATTCATTTTCATTTAAATTTAATGAATATAGTTCATTAAATGCTTTAACAAATAATGAACAAATTGCAGCAGATGAAGCTAAACCTTTTTTTACAGGTAGAGTATTATAAGCTATATCTATAGAAATACCACCAACATTATACTTACGTAACATATGAAGAGTTGTACCACAAAAATAAGAGTAAAAACTATTATTTTTAGCTTCTGCGTCTAATATTTCTTCATCCATTACACAATTAAAGTTATACTCTCCCATATGAAAATTTAAAGTTTTACTTTTACTAGCAGTTGCATATATACCCTTATCAATTTTAGATGTAATAACACGTCCTACTATTATATCTTGATTATCAAATTTATATTCACAAGCCCAATCACTTAATTCACCAATTAAGCTAACTCTTCCAGGAATAAATATATGGATTTTTTGATGTTTTTCACTCATAATGATACTCCTTATCTATCTTATATATTCCCTTTATACTCTTTCAAACTAACTATATCATATAATTAAAAAATGAACAATAAATTATTTATAAAATATTTTTTTATTAGTTATCATTTTTCAAATCCGCCATAATTAATCCCATGCTTAACCAAAAGATTGGACTTATAATAACAACTGAAAGATTAAAAAAATCTTGAATTAAATAACAAATTAATGCTATGACAATAAATTTATTTTCTTTACTATGATTAAATGTATTTTTTATTAAAAGATAAATAAAATACAAATATGAGCATAAACCTATAATTCCATAATTTATAAGCATTGTTAAATAAACATTAGCTGCTGTATCATTTACTGTTAATGGTCCAATCCTTTTAATATCATCAGTAAAATTACTCATAAATTGAATTGAAAAACTATCAGGTCCACTTCCAAAAAACGGATAATTTGGCACTAATTTAAGTGTTCGTTTCCAAAGAAAAATTCTATATGAGCCAATATTATCATTAAATTTACCATGCAATAATAAATGCATTCCCGATAAAATATCATTATGAAAATCTATAAAAAATACAACTATTAAAAAAATTAATCCTATTCCTAATAAAATTAAATACATCTTTTTTATTTTATTACTATTTTTTGTTATATCATAATTTATTTTATTAAATTTATTTGCAATAAGTAATAAAATTATAATAACAATTATAAACATAATGATAATTATATTAAATGTAGGTTGTATTTTAATCTTCTCTAAATTATAGTAATATTTTGCATTTAAAAATATATTAGAACCGTAAGCAAGTAAAAATATTGCTAATGATATTAAACTTTTTTTTAGATATACACTTTTTGAAATTAAAATTGGACTTATTAGAAAAAAAACTACTACTATAGCTACTTTACCACTTGATACATTAATTATTCCAAATAGAAAAAATCCTAAAAATAATGATAATAAATGGATTAAGTTAATGCTTTTTTTATTATCATAAAATATATATGAAATAAATGACATTAATAGAAACAGACAATAATATGCTGAAATAGTATCTATATTACCAATAGTCGTTATATAAAAACAATTATGTATTCCTAAATTATTTTTATATAAATAAAATGGATTATAACCTAAATACTGAAGAATACCTATCAAACTAACTAAAATTGAAGATATAGAAAAATAAACTAAATGTTTCTTTTTAAATTTTCCAAATATTGAAATAAGTAGTGTTGACAAAATATAAAAAGTAGTAATTACTAATCCTTCTCCTCTTCCTTCACCAATTAGTAAATTATACATTTTATTATAAGGTGATAATAAAAATGAAATAAAAATTACTATTAAAAATATTAATAAAGAATATTGAATTTTATTTAACTTAATTGTTTTTAAATAATTTGATTTTGTTTTAATTTTATTAATTATTAATCCAATAATAAGTGCAAGAACATAAAATATAAAAATATAAAAGAAAGCTTTCCATTTACATTCTAAGATATGATAATATCCTGTTTTATCTACAATTATAGGAAATACTACTATTATAATAAAAATATATATATCTGTAATTTTTTCTAAAATATTACTTTTTTTCATTTATTTCACTACCTTATAAGAATTAGTTTATCACTAATTTTTATTTAAAGATAGTATAACTTATAAATTATTTTATGTATATACAAATTTATTTTTCTAAATAATCTGCACCCTTATGTGGTTCTACTCTTAATAAATCATTATAATCTTGCTGACGTAATACTTCATATATAACAATAGCTGCACAATTAGATAAATTTAAGGCACGTACATCTTTAGTCATAGGAATTCTCATACAATAATCTAAATTATCTTTCAATATTTCTTTTGGTATTCCCGTAGATTCTTTTCCAAAAATAAAATATAATTCTTCATTATTTTTATTTTCATAGTTAAAACTAGTATGTGGTTTTTTTCCATATCTTGTAAAGTAATAATATATCCCTTTATTTTTAGCCTTAAAGTCTTCATAATTTTCATATATTTCATAATTTAATTTATCCATATAATTGGCACTACTTCTTTTAATATGGGCATCATCTAGAATAAATCCTAGTGGTTTTATTAAATGTAATTTTGTATTTGTAGCAACACAAGTTCTCATAATATTACCTGTATTTTGTGGTATTTCTGGTTGATATAAAACTATATTATTCATAATATTCCTCCAAAAAAGGAGATTACTCTCCTACATTATTTTCTTTTAATACTTTTTCTATTTCACTAATCGTTAATTTATTTTCTTTACTACCCTGTACCATATCAACTATAACACCATCTTTGAATACTATTAGTGCAGGATAATTATTTTTTAACTTATTTTTATATTTATATGTATTATTAAAACTATCTGTAAATTTTTCTGTAGATGTATCACTTAAATTTACATAAGTAATTGCTTCTTCTAATGATTTTTTTTCAATTAATTTCTTAAAGTTTTTTTCAAATTTTCTACATACATCATTACTAGCAGTACATAAATATATTACTGTATCTGAATTTTCTTGTATATAATGATCAGCTTCATCACTATTTATTTCTAGTAATGTATCTCTAATAACAGGGATTTCTTTTTGATATTCATTATATGCTTTATACCAACTGTATAAATAATATATTAATAAAAATACCATAATAAATATAATCATTAATATTACATAATTCTTTGTAGGTATCTTTCTCAATTCTTTTTTAGCCATACGACCACTCTCCCTATAATTATATTTTATCACATATTTAACATAATTAGTAATAATAAAATAATATTATGTAAACTTTTTTACAGTATCAATAATTTTATATTCATCTTCATCATAAAAATCTAATCTTTTAATATATTTAAATTTATATAAACGATCTTCTTTTTTATAGTTTAAAATATGAGTTAAATTATTTTTATAAAATACCTTAAAACATCTTTTTCTCTTATCAATTAAATCATAATTATAATTTTCTTCTATGTTTAAAATATTACCTTTTATAATCATATTTTCCACTCTACCATATGCTAATACTTCTAAAGGAGGAATAAAGTCAAATTTATCTATAAAATTATTATATAAACATTCTATTTCAGAACTATTTAATTCCGTAGAAACTGGAATATTTTTTAATCCATTTAACAATAAATAATATGCAGTATAAATATTATATACATTTAGTGAATAGTTACCTATTAAATTCTTATTATTAAAATCTAAATATTCACTTATAACACTATTATTTACTATATTAGATTCTATATTAAATTTATTTCTATCTAACATATAATATACCTTATCATTATCTTTATACCTATTATATAAATTTATATCATTAATATAAATTCTTTTAAAATTTAAATTAAGACACGCTAGTAGTTGCTTTTCATTATAAATACTACATACCAAGTAATTATTATCAGCATTATTTAGTTTTTCAAATATTACTTTATTACTTATTACTTTTCTTTTACTATAACTTCTTTTATTAATTAATTCTTCTACTGCTTTCCTTCTTAATTCATTTATTTCTTTTATAGCTATAAATATATTATTTGAAATATCTATCGTAATATTATTACATTTAAATGGAGTATTTCCTAATTTCAATAAATGCTTTTTTATATCTTCTTTTTCTATTGGATAATTTTTAGCAGATAAAACGACATTTCCTTCTACTTCTACTTTATTACAATTATCTTCTAATATGACTTTTATTTTTTTATTTTCAATACCTTTAAAATATATCTTTATATCAATTTTTTTTAAATTATATTTTTTTAATGAATTTATTAGTTTACTGTCTTGAGTTTTATATACTTTATCTTTAGTAGTTAAACCAATTTTATTATCTATATATACAATATCATTTGATGAAGAAATTAAGTTATTATTTTGATTATATAAATAATTAACTATTAAACCTTTTCCACTTTCTTTAAATCTAATCCCATCAAATTGATTTAAACATCTTGTTAATTTTATTTTTATTTTATCTTTATTAATATCTATAACTTTACCTATTTCTAAGCCTATATGATTAGGAGTATCAATATTCATTATAGATTTACTATTAAATAAATGACCTTCAGTAAAGTTTCTATTATAAATTGTTTTTAATTTATCTAATTCTTCTTCTATATTAAACTCTTCTTTATCAATTAATTTTCTATAAAACTTTGTTATAAAGCCGACATATTCAGGACTTTTCATTCTTCCTTCTATTTTAAAACTTTTTATATTACTTTTTAATAATCTATCAAAATTATAACTGGTATTTAATTCCTTAGTACTTAGTAAATATTTATCTTTTACTATAACTTTATTATCCTTTAATAAATCATATTTTAAGCGACAACTTCCAGCGCATTCTCCTCGATTACCACTACGATTTCCTATCATACTACTCATTAGACAATTACCTGAATATGATATACATAAAGCTCCATGAATAAATACTTCAAGTTCAATTGGAACATCTATTTTTTCTATTTCTTCTAAAGTTAATTCACGTGATAATACTACTCTTTTTACTCCTAAATTATAAAACATTTTAATAGTATCTATACTAGAGTTATTAGCTTGTGTTGATGCATGTATTTCTAATTCTGGATACATTCTTCTTACTAAATTAATCATACCAAAATCTTGCATTAAAATAGCATCTACTCCATTTGAATATAAAAAATAAACTTGCTTTAAAAATTCTTCTACTTCATAATCTTTTACTAAAGTATTCATTGTTACATATATCTTTACTCCATATAAATGAGCCGTTTTTATAGCCGTTATTACCTCTTCATTAGAAAAGTTATTAGAATACGCTCTAGCACCAAACTGTTTTAATCCCAAATAAACAGCATCCGCTCCATTATGAATAGCTTGATATAAACATTCCATATCTCCTGCAGGTGACAATAATTCATGTACCATAATATCCACCTCTATTTATATCTATAATAACATATTACAAGTTAAATATAAATTATTTAAACATATATTTTATTATGAATAGTAACAATGAATATTTAATAAAAAGACTTAATTTTGAAAACCTAATATGGATAGTATTTATAATAATATCTTTATTTGATATTTATGGCGATGAATTAATAAAGAAAAATTTACGTTATAATGATAAAATAGCTTTAACAAAAGCCAATAAAGTTTTCTTAAATATAACTATATTTTCCATATTAATATATATTTATTTTTTTATAAGAAATTATAGTGATTATAAAAGATATAAAAACAAAAGCTATGAAGTAAGACTTATAGGAAGTACTTTTATTTTGATTGGAACTTTATGTTTCTTATATTTTCAAGTTAAAAATAATGATCCAGTGGATTCAACGTCCAATGTCTGATTTTAATTCTTCTATTTCTTTATTTAGCGCATCTACCATTTTTTTTAACAATTTTATACTTTGCTCACTACTCATATTATTCATATTATTCATATTATTCCCATTTCTTTCTGCTTGAACTTGTTTATAGAATGCATTTGTACATAGAACTTGTGCAGTTAACATTAACCAGTTACCTAAAGCATTTTGTTCATTAGCAGTTAAATCATCTATTAATAAATAACCAACAACTACTGCACTAAATGAAAATAATTTAGGGGAAATATTAGGAATAATATTCATATAATCACCTATATAATATTATATTATTAAAAACTTTAGAATATATTTTATTATGAACGAAACTTATAAAAGATTAAACCAAATAAATACAGAAAATAAAATATGGATTATTTATCTTTTAATAATTGGATTAAGTTATTATAGTAATTATTTTGAAAAAAATTATTTTTTATATGGAAATAATTATGATAAAGAAAAATATCGTAAAATAACTATATTTATTTTTAGTATTGCCGTTATAATTTATTTATATTTTTTTATAGATAGTTATAATGATTTATTAGAAAATAATAACAAAAAAAATAAAACTTATAGTGAATTAAGTTTTCTTGGTTCCACTTTAATATTAATAAGTGGACTAATATTTTTATATATTGCAATAACTGATAAAGATATTGATGTTGAACTTGCATTTAATTAATATATCATTGTTTCAGCTTCTATAAAAGAAAAAAACACTTTAAAAGTGTCTTAATTCTAATAATTTTCTGCTTTAACCTCAAAATATGCTTTAGGATGAGCACAAACTGGACATACTTCTGGAGCTTTTTTTCCAATAACAATATGACCACAGTTACGACATTTCCAAATTGTATCTCCATCTTTAGAAAATACAAGTCCTTTATCCATATTTTCAATAAGTTTACGATATCTTTCTTCGTGTTCTTTTTCTATTTTTCCAACTGCTTCAAAAAGATTAGCTAAACGAGTAAATCCTTCTTCTTTTGCAGTTTTAGCGAATTCATCATACATATCAGTCCATTCATAGTTTTCACCATCTGCTGCAGCATGTAAGTTATCAATAGTTGAAGGTATTTCTCCACCATTTAATTCTTTAAACCACATCTTTGCATGCTCTTTCTCATTATCTGCTGTTTCTAAAAATATTGCAGCAATTTGCTCATATCCTTCCTTTTTTGCTTTACTAGCAAAATAAGTATACTTATTTCTAGCTTGAGATTCTCCTGCAAAAGCAGTCATTAAATTTTGTTCAGTTTTACTTCCTTTTAATTCCATACATTTACTTCCTTCCTTCTTTATAATTTACTTTTTTATTATAACATAATTTTATTTTTTTTAACAGCTTATCTGACTTTTACCCTCTTTTGCTAACTCAGTATTTGTATTATAAACATCTTTTCCATTTGCTTTACATATAACAACTACTTCGTATTTAACTACATTATTTGAATTTTTAGTAGCACATACATATGAATTAGTACAATCAACATTTTTATCATTATAAGCTTCTATTATACCATTTAAATCACTATATTTTATTTTTACTTTTTGGTTATTATATTGAAATAAATCCCTTTTATTTGTATCAACATATAATATAGCCCCATTATGAAGTACTTTTCCATAAGTCTTATATTTTTCATCCTCATGATCTGATTTCAATTTTGTAATTGCTGGAAATGCTAACATAGAAATTATTCCCATTAAAGCAATAGTCACCACTAATTCTGTTAAAGTAAAACCCTTTGTATTCATATTATCACCTATCTTAATTATACATTTTTATTCATTATAAAACAATAGCAATTAATAAAATAAAACATAAACTATTATAGGTGATACTATGAAATTTAAGAATCCAAAACATAACCTATTTTGTAACTGTAGTGCTTGCAAACAAAAAAGAAGAGGAAGTCTCTTTTATTTATCATTGATATTAATTTTCTTAGTAATAACTTTTTATCAAGCTTTAATTCTTATTTTTATTACAACAAGATTAAATGCAGTTATTTTATTTATTGAATTCATTATGATATTCTTCCTGTTGTTCTTCATTTTCCTTTAAAACAAAATTCCTTGTTTTTTCAACATATTTAACTACTTTATTAACATTTATGCAATTTTTATAATTACTACTTGTAAATGTAATTTTATCTGGTATTGATATTAATGCTAAAAATAAAAGTTTTTCATCTTTTGTATAACAGAATCTAGATTTATATATTTCAAATAATGTAGACATTTCTAAATCCATATAATCATGTTTATAAAAATATAAAAAGTCATATATTGGAATATCTCTTTTACAATTATTCCAGCTAATTAATGATTTTTGATTTCCTATAATAAAATGTTCAATACATGGTTTATTATGAAGAAGAACTATTCTTTCTTTTTTTTGTTTTATTTTATATTCATACCATTCTTCTAATTTTATTTTTGAATATGCTAAAGCTGAATATATTAATGATATATTTCTAATTAATAAATATTCACCTGGTGACATATATATTTTTTGTTCTATTACATCTTGCATATCATGATAATAGTGATCTAAATACAATATTTGTTGTTGATACTTTTCATATATTTCTTTTACTTTATCTATTTTTACTTCTTTGAAATATGTAGTTTTATTATGAAGCAGACTAAGTACATAAACAAGTTCAATTCCCTTTTCTTGGTTAGGTATTTCTATTTCATTTATATAAGGATACACTTCATAATTATCAAAAGCTTCTCTTTCTAATATATAATTAAAGTTTTTACTTGTTAAATACTTATATAAATCTTTATCGTAATTATTACTTTTCTTTATTATATATTTTCCCTTATCTGTATCTATTATTTTTATATTATTTTTTTCTTCATAACTTCTCACATTTAAATTATATTTTTCAATAAATTTTTTTATATTATTCATCAAGTGCTTGTGGTATTACGATTTTTGAACCTATTTCTATATTATTTAAATCATTATAATTACTTAATTCTTCTTTAGTTACTTTATATTTATCCATTATATTTTCTATTGTATCTTCTTTTCTAAATATGTAAATTGAATATGTAGTAAATGTTTCTTCTGCTTCATTTAATACTTCAAATAATGATGAAATATTTTTCTTTTTTTCTTCTTTCATATTTTCTTTCTCCTCTATTTCTTTATTTTCATTTATTTCTAATATATTTTCACTATTTATTGGTTCAATATCTAATTCTTTTTCTTCTTTTGTGTCACCATCACATTCTCGTATACTATTATCTTCTTCATATAATCTTGAATCAATATTTTCAATTTTGGTATCTTCTGCTTCTAAATCTTCTTTATCTACTTGTTTTAATTTATCTATATCTTCTACTAATTCAATTTCAATTTCATTTTCATCTTCAATTACTATTTCTTCAACTGCATCTATTAAAATATCTATATTACATTTTAATACATCATCATTTTTTATTTCATAATGAAAATCATCTATAGATATCTTTGCATCCTTATAATCGACCTTTTCTGTTAATGAAATATCTACTGGCAAATCATATTTAAATTCTTCTTCTAACGTTGATGCTTCTGTCATTTTATAAGAACCATATACAGATAAGTTACCATCTATATTACTTTCATCAATAAATTTTAAATTATTGTCTATAGAAATAGATGAAATTTCTCCTATCATACTAGGAAAATCAATTTCCTTTTCAAAAGAAATTATTTTTTTCATAACTGTTCCCTCACTTTTCATTTAATATTATGAAAAAAAAGAGAAAATATTCTCTTTTAAGATTTTTTTGCTATATTTTTTAATTGTTTTTCAATAATTTTTATTTTTCTTTTACTTGTTTTATTTAATATAGGATTTTTCTTTACAGATTTTAGTCTTTCTACAGACATATCAATATAATTTCTATTGTATTGATACATTTCTTTAAAATCATCTAATAAATACGCTGTAGATAGTATAAAATAAGCATCTTCTACATTATCTAAAGTGTTATTTTCTAATGCACTTATAACTATAGCATCATAACCAATTGAAGATTTTAATTGCTTTTCAGATTCAAAACAACATAATCTATCTTTTTCTTGAATATCAATATACTCATTTTTTAATTTATAACATTGTGGATCATTTTTTATAATATTTAAATTTATAATAATATCATTTTCTAATTCTTTTATTTCATCTGTATAATATTCATCTCTTTTATGATTAATTATATCTGATATTTTAGATGCTTCATCAGTAGCAAATACTAAAAATTCTGGTTCTTTTTCAAATAATAGAAAAATAAGTTTTAAAAATTCTATGTAATTTTTTTTGGAACTACATTGTTTTAATAATGTATCAGTAGATCCAAATATTAAATGATTTTTTACTAAATACAATGCTTTCTTTAATTCTAATTCTTCTAATTCTTCTAATTCTTCACTAATTTTTACATCATCTTTCATTTATTTTAACTCCTTTAAATAATCTCTTATATATTTCTTGATAATCTGATATAAAATAAAATTTTATTTCTTTTTTGATATCTTCAGGTATTTCATCTAAATCTTTTTCATTTTCCTTTGGAATAAATATTTTCCTTACTCCAGCACGATGAGCTCCTATTACTTTTTCTTTTAAACCACCGATTGCTAAAACATTACCTCGTAAAGTTATTTCACCAGTCATTGAAATTGAACTATCTATAGCAATCCCTGTAAATAAAGAAATAATTGCTGTAGTTAAGGCAATACCTGCACTTGGACCATCTTTTGGAATAGCTCCTTCAGGTAAATGAATATGAATATCATTTTCTTCTAATAATTTATGCGTTATTCTAAATTTTCTTGAATTAGATTTTATATAAGAAAATGCAATATGAGCTGATTCTTTCATAACATCACCTAAAGAACCAGTAAGAATTAATTTGCCACTACCTTTATAAAAAGTAACCTCTATTGGTAATATATCTCCACCAAATATGGTATAAGCCATACCATTAACAACTCCAACTTGTTTTTTATGTCCCTTCTCTTGATATAGATATTTCTTTTTACCAATAAATTCTTCTAAATTCTTTTCATTTATATTAATATTAGCAATGGTTTTTTCTGTTAGAAACATCTTTACTACTTTTCTTAAAATACTAGCAATTAACCTTTCTAATTCACGTACACCTGCTTCTTTTGTATAATTTCTAATAATAGTTAGTAATGAATCATCAGTAAAACTTACTTCTAATTCAGTTAAACCATGTTCTTCTAATTCCTTTGGTATAATGTAATCTCTAGCTATATCTAATTTTTCATATTCTGTATAACTAGATATTTCTATAATTTCTAATCTATCTCTTAATTCTATTGGAATTTGATCTATATAATTAGCTGTTGCTATAAACATAACTTTTGATAAATCAAATTCTTCTTCGATATAGTGATCAGAAAATTTACTATTTTGTTCTGGATCTAATACTTCTAATAAACTACTAGCAGGATCACCTTTTATATCCTTTCTCATTTTATCAATTTCATCTATTATAAATACCGGATTACTTGAACCTGCTTTTTTTATTCCTTGAATAATTCTACCCGGATTAGCACCTACATAAGTCCTTCTATGTCCAATTATTTCTGCTTCATCATTAATTCCACCAACACTTATTTTAGCAACTTTTCTATTTAAACTTTTTGCAATAGATAAAGCAAAAGAAGTTTTACCAACACCTGGTGGCCCCACTAAACATAAAATTGGACTACGTAAATTATTTGTATTTTGTTTTACAGCTAAATATTCTAAAACTCTATCTTTAACATCATTTAAAGCATAATGAGAAGAATCTAGAATATGCTTTACCTCTTGTAAGTTATCTACATCTTTAGTAGTTTTATTCCATGGTAGACTAAGCATCCAATCTAAATAATCTCTAATCATTCCAAGCTCAGGTGAATTAGAATTAGTAGATTGATATCTAGCTATTTCTTTCTTTATTTTTTCTTTTACACGTGAATTACATTTAAGTTTATTTAATTTATTTTTTAAATTAATTACTTCATCATCTTTACTATTTAAATCCCCTAGTTCTTTTTGAATTACTTTTATTTTTTCTCTTAAATAAAACTCTTTTTGACTTTCAGATAATTCTTTCTCTACTTCGCTTTCCAACTGCTGTTCTAACTCTATTACTTTTAAATCTTCATTCATATCTTCTATAAGCATTTTAGTTCTAGTTAATTGATTTAATTCAGTAATATATTTCTTTTTTTTATGATAACTAACTGGTAAAAAACTACCTATTAAATCACATAAATCATTTAAATTATTAGTTGATGATATTTTATTTACAATAGCATTACTCATATATGGTACTAATGAAATATACTTTTCTAATGATTTAATTAATATGTTTCTATAAGTTTCTTCTTCATCATATATATTAATTAATATTTCTTTAACAATAGCCTTATAGATTTTATCTTCTTCTACATAACTTTCTACTTCTACACGAGTAATACCTTTTAAAACAATTCTTGTTTTTCCATTAGGAACATCCATTTTTAATTTAATTTCTGCTAAAATACCGATATTAGGTAGTGTTGTTATATCACTATCATCTTCCATTAAAGGATTAACTACTAATATTAATTTATCTTTTGATCTTTCTGCAAATGATATTATTTGCTTATCATTTGTATTATCACTTTCAATTCTTATTTCACTGTTTGGAAATAAAACCATATCTTGTATCAATAAAACACCAAGTTTTTCTTTTTTCATAGTTTAACCTCCAAAAATAAATACTGCTTACTATTATAGTTATTTTATAAAAAAAGTAAAGTAAATTATCCACATTTTATAATCTTTTTTACAATAAAATAAATAGCTTATTTGAGCATAAAAAAAGGAACTATTTAGTTCCCTACATTCTAATTAAATCTTCTTTTAATTGTATAAGCTACTCCACATCCACTTACTGCTATTAAACTTAATAATAAATATAAGTTAATATCTGATGTATCTGGATTTGCTGGAAGATCTACATATACAGCTGTTAAAATTAAATCTGTTGTAATTACAGCATTTTCATCAAAATCTTCACCAGTTTCTGTTACAAACTTAGAAAATACTTTACCTGCAACAGCATTTTTAATTTCTGCTAATTTAGTAGCAACACTAGCTAAAGTCTTACCATCTTCAACTGCAAGAGTTATTGTTTGACCATTGTAATTGATAGATACTTTATGAATTTTTGTAGCTTGAGTGCTAATGATATTAGTATTTGGATTTCCTGTATAAAGTACTTCATTATTTTGATTAGTTACAACAACTCCACCATTTTCTACATAAAGTTTGTTTGTTGTATTAGGAGTATTTGTTACTGTATAGTTTTTTAAATTAGTATCATTTGTAGCAACATTAATAACTCCCTCAGCCTCATCTGATTCTAATTTACCATCCATAACTACTTCTGGAATGTGATCTTCTGTCACAGTTTGACCTACTGATATTTCTATACCATTATTTCCACCTGTACCATTATTTCCTAAATGTAAATCTTTGATAGTTACTTTACCACCATTAGCAAGAACTCCACCAAACTTACAATCCTTAATTGTTACTCCTTCAAGTGTAAGTTCTCCACCATTATAAGCTTGTGCACCATATTTAGTAGCACCACTTAATGTAAGATTTTTTAATGTAACTTTTGCTCCTGAATCTTTAGCTGTAAGTAAAGTACCATTATTTCCAGAAACAGCAAAATCTGTAGCTGCAGAAATAGTATTTCCTTTACCATCAATTGCTACTTCTTTAGTAATTTCAATTGGACTTTTTAATTCAATACTGTTTTTTAGAGTAATATTTGTACAATTACTTGAAATATCAGTCAATGCACTTTTTAAACCTTCCTCATTTGTAATATCAACACAAGATATCTCATCTGCCTTTACAGTTGGTACTAATAATACACATAAAAGTAAAGCAAATCCACATAAATATTTTATATTTTTCATTTTTCCTCTCCTTCCATATTACTATTATACGATAACTACCCCCCCCCAAGTCAATATTTTTTAATTCTTTTTCTACCTATTTGTAAATTTTACAAAATTAAAGGGAACTTATGTATTAGTTCCCTATATATATTTACTTATTTAATTCTTTTAATTTATCAATTGTTTTTCTCATTTCAAGATCATATTTTATCATATCTATGCCACCAAATTGTTTTAAGAATTCTTCTTTTTCTACTTGATATTTTTTAGCTAATTCTTCTGCTTCTTTTTCAGCTTCTTCCATAGAAATTTCTATTTTTTCTATATTCATGATTTCTTCTAGCATTAATCTATATAAAACATTTTGATATGCTTCTTTTTCAAGTTGATTTCTTAAATCTTCTTCTTTAGAGTTTGTAAATTGATAATATACATCTAAACTAATTCCTTGCATTTTCATTTGTTCTTCAAAACGATGCATTAAACGATCTACTTCTTCAGATACCATTTCTTCAGGTATATCTACTTCTACATTTTTACCTACTTCTTCTAATATCTTATCAATATACTTGTTTTCAGCATCCATTTCTTTTTGAGCTTTAATTGAAGCTTCTATTTCTTTTTCTAATTTTTCTTTTGAATCTACACCCTCAAGACCTAAATCTTCAAAGAAATCTTCATCTAATTCTCTAGTTTGTTTTTCTTTTATTTCGTTTACTTTAACTTTAAATACTACTGGAGCACCTTGTAAGTCTTCTACTCCATAATCTTTTGGAAATTCTAAATTAATGTCTTTTTCTTCACCTGGCATCATTCCAATTACTTGTTCTTCAAATCCTGGTATAAATGTATTTGAACCAATTTCTAGTGAATAATTTTCTCCTTTACCACCTTCAAAAGGTTTTCCATCCTTAAATCCTTCAAAATCAATAATTGCAATATTACCATTTTCTACTTTACCATCTTTATTAACTAATTCTGTATATCTTTCTAATATATGAGAAAGTTCATGATCTATCTCTTCTTTTGTTACCTTTACTTTTTCTGGCTTAATATTTAAACCTTTATATTTTTTTACTTTAACATCTGGTTTTGTAATAATTTTAAAAGTAAATTCAACTTTTTCTTCATCAATACTTTTTAAATTAACATCTGGTTGTACAACTGGTTCTAATTTAGACTCTTCCATAGCTTTAACATAAGCATCTTGTAATACCATATCAGCAGCTGGTAAAAATAAAGATTCAATTCCAAATTTTTTAATATAAATGTCTTTAGGAACCTTTCCTTTTCTAAATCCATCTACTTTAGCATCCTTTTTTTTATCATTAAAAGCCTTATCTAAAGCATTTTTCCAAACATCTCCGTCAATCTTAATTACAACCTCATGTATATTTTTATTTTTAGTTTCTTTGTTTTCATCTTTTTTATTTGCCATATTATATTCCTCCAACACGTTATATTATAACGTATATTATTTTATTTAACAACTATTTTATACAATTTTATATTTTTTTAATCACTCTAATAATATGTATATTTAAACATTTTAATATAACTAAAAAAGAAGAACTAATCTTCCTTAATTAACTAATTGCTTTTATTTCTACTTGATAAGATCCATTAGGACTTTCAACAGTAACAATATCTCCTACTTTATGTCCAAGTAAAGCTTGTGCAATAGGAGATTCGTTTGATATTTTACTTTCAAATGGATCAGCCTCTTGGCTACCTACTATTTTGTATTCATCTCCATCATCATCGTCTTCTTCATCTACATATTTAATTGCTACTGTAGTTCCAATTGATACTTTAGATGTATCTACTTTAGTTATAATTGATACATTTTCTAACATTTTTTCAACAGTTTTAATTCTAGCTTCAATTTGAGCTTGTTCATTACGAGCAGCATCATATTCTGCATTTTCTGATAAATCACCTAAAGCTCTTGCTTCTTTTATAGCAATAATGTTTTCAGGTCTTTTTACATTTATTAAATTATCTAATTCTTTTTTTAATTCATCCAAACCTTCTTGTGTTAAATACACTGTGTTTTTATCCTTGTTTGTCATTATATTCACCTCTTAATCATAACTGGTTAAAATAATACTACAAAAATATTATTTTGTCAATCCAATATTTCCACTTAGGACTGCATATTATAACATAAAATATAAAAAATTTCAACTATTTTGAGTATTTTTTTATCTCTTTTAAAAACATATTATCTGTCATACCACTAATAAAATCAATTACTTTACGTTTATCACTAGTATTAGTATTATAATCACTACATTGATTATTTAAAAATATTTTATAAATTATATTTTTCTTATCATTATTTTTTATTGCCTTTAAATATACTTTATATATTGTTTCCATCCCAGTTTTGTAATAATTATATTCTTTTTTTGTTAAAGATTTACTATAAATTTCTTTATAATTAAATTTTTTTAATTTTATTAAAGCATTATATACTTTTTTACTCATTTTAATATATGGTTTATTTAAACTATTATTTATTATATCTAAAATTACAGTGTTAACTATTTCTTTATTAGTAGAACCTAAAACATCGATTATTTCTTTTGGAATTAATTCTCTTTTAAATGTTCCTAAGTTTATAGCGTCTTCTATATCTCTACCTACATATGCAATTATATCAGAGATTCTTACAACACATCCTTCTAAAGTCATGGGTGTATATTTTTTAGATGCTTTTAAGTTTTTATAACTTTCTTTATACTCAGTTAGAAAAGCTTTTTTTGTTTTTTTCATAGGTTTATATATTTCAGTTAACATTTCTCCATTATGACAGAAAATTCCATCTAGTACTTGAATAGTTAGATTAATACCTTTACCATCATTATCTACATACATAAGTTCCCTAACACTTTGTATATTATGGGCAAAAGCTTCACCTAATTCTTTTTGTGAAATATCATTTAACATTGCTTCTCCTGAATGTCCTAATGGAGTATGACCTATATCATGACCTAATGCAATAGCTTCACATAAATCTTCATTTAAATTTAGAGCTCGGCAGATTGTTCTAGCAATTTTTGATACTAATTGAACATGAATCATTCTTTTTGATATATGGTCATTATCTTTAAAAGAATATACTTGTGTTTTTCCTATATATCTTGTATAACTTAAAGAATGAATTATTCTATCAATATCCCTAAAATATGGTGTTCTAATATCATTAGCTTCTTTTACAAATCTAACTGCATCATTACTAGTAGATGCATATTTTGATAAATATTTTTCTTTTTCTAAAAAATTATTTTTTGTTTTATTTATATCAATCATTAGTATTACTCCTTTTTTCTATTAATCGAATCATAGAATATTCATCTATTTTTATATCTGTATCTAAATATATATAATAAATATTATCTGGGTGTCTTGCAATATCGATTTTATTTTTATTTTCATCAAATAATTTTTCCACAATAAAAGTAATAGTATCTCCTAAAGGTGTAAATAATTCTACTTTATCACCTATTTCAAAATAATTTCTTTCGTATATTTTTATTAATTTTTCATTTTTATCATAAGTAATTACCTGACCTAAATAATCTTGATTAGATATTTCATTTCTACCTGTATAATATTGATCATATAAATCTGCATCTTTAGTTAAATAATGTGTTGATGTTTCTCTATTAGCAACTCTAGATAGAATTTTCTCTTGCCTACATAAAAATTCTTCTGTTAATTCATTATTATATATAGCATCTATTATTTTTCTATAAGTACCAATAACAGTAGCTAGGTAATAAATTGATCTCATTCTACCTTCTACTTTTAGGC
>CANRQD010000009.1 GCA_947632685.1 uncultured Bacilli bacterium
AAACAATTAATTTATTTGGTCATACTCTAAAACCTAAATATGCTTCCTGCCAAGATGGCTTTTTAGAAATGTCTAGTCAACATATTAATACGGGAATTATATTAGTACCTGATAATATTGTAGATGAAGAATATTTATATGAAAATCATTTAATAGGTAATTATAAAACAACTGATAAAAAAGAAATTATGAAAATTGAAAATAAAATTAATCAATTAGATGATGATAATCCAAAAGTAAATGAATATTTACTTCCAAGTGGATCAACTAAACTTGCTATTAAAGAAGCAACAACAGGATTATCAGCAATGGTTACATTTATTGGGCTTTATTTAGGAATTATCTTTTTAATTAGTAGTGCAGCAATTTTAGGTTTAAAAGAATTATCTGAAAGTAGTGATAACAAAGAAAGATTTAAAATATTAAGAAAGATTGGTACAGATGAGAAAATGATTAATAAAGCCTTATTTAGACAAATAGCTATATTCTTTATGTTACCTCTAATACTTGCCTTAATTCATTCTATCTTTGGAATCATGTTTGCTGTTAAAATATTAGAAGTGTTTGGTAATGAACAATTATTACCATCTATCATTACAACATCCATATTTATTGTTATTATCTATGGTGGATATTTCTTAATTACTTATTCTTGTAGTAAAAGTATTATAAAGGAAAGATATTAATATGTTACAAATTATTAGTAATATATTTGATTATTGGAGGTGGGGGATTAGTTTTTACTAATTCCTTTTACAATATGGGTTATTTTATTTCAATTAAAACAGCTATTGTATTTTTTCCTTTAATAGCGTGTGTTTTTTCAATTCCTTTTGTATTACATCAGTATCATAAATACGGCTCAATTAATCCTTTTAGAGTTTTAATTGTTTACTCATTTATTCTTTATTTGATAACAATATATTTTTTAGTTATTTTACCTTTACCAAATAAATCAGATATTATATATAAACCAAATATGGTAAAACTTATTCCTTTTGGCTTTATTAATGACTTTATAAGAGAATCATCGTTTGTAATAAATAATCCTACTACTTATTTAAAAGCAGCTAAAGAACCATGTTTTTATACAGTTATCTTTAATATTTTTATGACAATTCCTCTTGGAATGTATTTAAGATATTACTTTAAATGTAGTTTAAAAAAAACACTATTTATAAGTTTAATTTTAAGTTTATTTTTTGAACTAACACAACTTACAGGATTGTATGGATTGTATTTATATCCCTATAGAGTATTTGATGTAGATGATTTAATTATGAATACACTAGGAGGAGTAATTGGATATTTTATAATGGGATTTATAGATAATTTTTTGCCGACAAGAGAGAAGATAGATGAAGATTCATTAGAAAGAGGAGAGATTGTATCAGGATTCAGAAGAATAACTATGTTTTGTTTAGATTGTTTCTTATATGTTCTTATCTTTACATTTATTTCTTTATTTATAAGTAATAAGTATATACCTTTAATTATATTTATTGTTTACTTTATTGTTTATCCATATTTTAAAAATGGGCAAACTTTAGGTAGTAAATTTTTAAATGTAAGATTAGAATTAAAAAAATATAGACTTATTAAAATAACATTACGAATCATTTTCTTATTTTTATATTATTTTGGCAGTATATTTATAACCTTTACTATAATTTTCTTTATAGCCAACAATTTTAATTTAAATATAACTCAGGAATTTTTGTTACTCATTATGTCCTTTTTAGGAATATTTCTATTTTATTTAATAAATATATTTGCTTTATTTAAAGACAAAAAAATATATTATGATAATTTTTTCAAAGTTAAATATATTAGTACAATTACAAATGAGAGTGATAAAGAAAATAATGATTTGAGATATAATCAGAAAAAATAAATATAAAAATAAATTAGGAGGATTAAAAATGGAATATATAAAAGAAAAATTACCATTAATTATAGGAATAATAGTATTTTTAATATTATGTGGAATTGCTTATTATTATTTGTTTATAGGAACTACTATCTACTATACTCAAATAGATAATACTAAAGTTAAAGAAATAACTAATAGTGATATGTCCTATGAATATACTTTAGATTGTTATAAAGAAAATGGTAAGAAAAAATTAATTAAATTTAAAACAAGTAGGGAATTAAGAGAAAGTGCTTTTTTAAAAATTGAATATATGGAAATTACAGGTGTTCATCAGTGGGAAGAAGTCCAATACGATGAATTACCAGAAAAGGTTCAAGATAAATATAATAAGTAATTTGAAATAAGCAAGCGTATATAAAGTTTGCTTTTTTAATGGTATAATATTTTATGAAGCAAATAACAAGTTTGTGGGAGGTAGTAAAAATGACTATCGAAGAAGAATTATTTAGAAAAACAAAAATTGATTTTGATAAAATATCTAACTATGGTTTTAAAAAAGAAAAATCTTTATACAAATATTCTAAGAATATTATTAATGATACTTTTAGAGTTGATATTGAAATAAATAATAATGGCATAGTTAAAGGTAAAGTTTTTGATTTGTCTTTTAAAGAAGAATATACTAACTTTCGTATAGAAGATAGTATAGGTTCTTTTGCAAATCAGGTTAGAGAAGAGTTTAAAAATTTATTAAAAGATATTAGAAGCAATTGTTTTACTACAGAAAATTTTATACATGAGCAATCAAATAGAATAGCAGAATTAATAAAAGAAAAATATGGAGATGATCCAGAATTTGAATGGGAAAAGTTTCCTGGATACGCTACTTTTAGAAATAAAGATAGTAAAAAATGGTATGGCATAATAATGAATATTGATAAAAATAAATTAGATGAAAATTCTACTGGTGAAGTAGAAATAATTGATATAAAACTAGAACCAAATGAAATAGAAGATTTATTAAAACATGATGGATATTATCCTGCATATCATATGAATAAGAAAAGCTGGATTACAATTATACTAAATAATACTATATCAGATGAAAAAATAATGAGTTTGATTGATAAAAGTTATTCGTATACTGTTATAAATAAAAACATAGATAAAAATGAATGGATAATTCCTGCAAATCCAAAATATTTTGATATAGAAAAAGCCTTAAAAGAAAATAATACAATAACATGGAAACAAAGTACAGCTATTAAAATAAATGATATTGTTTATTTATATGTTGCACAACCTTATTCATCAATTATGTATAAATTTAAAGTAAAAGAAGTAAATATTTCTTATGAATATAAAGATAAAAATTTAAAAATAAAAAAAGTTATGAAAATAGAATTAATAGAAAGATATGAACAAGGAAAATTATTTTTTAAAAAATTAAAAGACTTTGGAATTAATGCAATTAGAGGACCAAGATATATGCCATTGTCTTTAAGTAAATATATAACTGAAATTGATAGATAAATTATAATTAAAAAGAGTTTAAATACTCTTTTTTGTGTTAAAATATAAAAATGCAACCGAAATTTTACAAAAAACAACTAAAAAGTGATAGTTTGCAACTAATATAAATTATAAAATATTTTTGTAAGGAGGTATTATATGAATAATAATTTTTCAGAAAATTTAAAAAAAATAAGAAAGGAGCATAAATTATCACAAGAACAACTTGCAGAAGAATTAGGTGTATCTAGACAAGCTATTTCTAAATGGGAATCATCACAAGCATATCCAGAAATGGAGAAAATAATAGCAATATGTGATAAATTTAATGTAAATATTGATGATTTATTACATAAAGATATCAAAAAAGTAAAAGAGGACTCAAAAAGGAATTTAAATAAGTATATAGATAATTTCTTAAAATTTATAACAGATACAATAAACTTATTTTTTAACATGACTTTTAAATGTAAAATAAAATTTTTATTTGAACAAGTAGTTATTATAGGAATATTATTTATACTATCATTAATAGTATATGGAATAACAGATTCAATTTTAGCAGGAGTCTTTCAATTTTTACCATATGGTATATATAATATATTTACTACAATAATCGAAAATATAATAACACTAGTATTAATAATAATTTCATTAATAATACTAATTCACATATTTAAAATTCGTTACTTAAATTATTATAGTGAATTTAAAAATAAAAATAATAATAGTAATAGTAATGATAATAGTAATAATAAAAATTTACAAGAAGAAAAAGTTATTTTTAATAATCAAAATAAAATAATAATAAGAGATCCTAAACATAGTGATTATATATTTATTAATGGCTTATTAAAAATATTAATTAATATAATAAAATTATTTTCATTCTTTATATTATTATTTTTAAGTTTTGTACTATTAGTAATATTATTTAGTTTTGTATTATCATTTTTACTTTATAAAACAGGAATGTTTTTTATAGGTCTACTTGGAATTACTTTATCATCAGCTATTATAGATATTATTTTTATCCTAATAATAATTAATTTTATATTTAATAGAAAAAATAATAAGAAAAAAGTTATTTGGAGTTTTATAATTTCATTAATTGTTTTAGGTATAAGTTTAGGTTTAGTATTTATTGGCTCTTTAAAATTTGATGTTATTAGTATTCCTGATAATTTATTAAAAAATGAAACAGTTCAATATGAAATGGAAGAAGGTTTATCATTTGATGTTGATAACATAGAATATATAGAATCCGATATAGATAATATTAAAATTGAATATAAAGTCTTTAAGTTTTGTGATGTATCATATATAAAACATAATACAAATAAAATTAGTATTTATGTAGATGGTACTAATCCAATAAAAATAATAAATGCCTTTATAGTTAATTTAAATAATAAAAAAATTTTGGATATGAATGATGTAATTAAAGATGTAAAAATATATGCTTCTAATGAAAATATTCAAATATTAAAATCAAATAGTATAAATAATTTTTAAAAAATAGATTATCTAAAATCTATTTTTTTATGTTGATATTTAATATTGTTAACTTCAGTTGACAAATTTCCAACTCAAACAGGTAGATTGCAACTAAAATAAAATGTATAATTTTAGGTATGAGGTGAGGAGAATGAATAATTTAGGTGAAAGATTATTTAAACTAAGAAGAGATAAAAAATTATCTCAAGAAGAAGTCGCAGAAAAATTAAATGTAACAAGACAAACTATTTCAAAATGGGAAACAAATCAAAGTATGCCTGATTTTGATAAAGTTGTTCCTTTATGTGAATTATATGGTATTACTCCAGATGAATTATTTATTGAATTAAAGAAAAAGGAAACTTCAAAAAATACTGAATTTGGTATTGATATAGAAGAAGAAAAGCTAAAGACAAGCAAAAAAGCTCAAGGAATAGCTATTAGTGTTGTATTATATTTTTTAGGAGTTGTATGGATAATGATTTCAATTCCAGTTATGAATATGAATCCAATAATTGCAGCTGCTATGTTTTTACTTATTTGTGGAATAGCAACAGGCTTAATAATCTATGTATGTATTAGATATAAAAAAATAAAAACGCCTAAAGAAACTGAAACTGATAAATTAAGAAATCAAATTTCAGATGTAGTAGCAATAATAGTTACTATTATATACTTAATTATTAGTTTTAAAACTATGGCTTGGCATTTAACATGGATAATATGGGTAATATTTGGCTTATTTGAAGAAATATTAAAATTAGTATTTATGTTAAGGAGTTCTAAAGATGAAAAATAAAAAATTAATTATTACACTTATTATATTATTATCATTTATTGCAATAGCATTAATAATATTTTTTATAGGACTTATAAAAAATGATTTTAAATTACCATATTTTAAATCTAATTATAATGTAAGTAATAAATTAGTAATAGATAAAAATTATAATCAATTATTTGATAAAATTAATCTTGATTTAGATGAAGCAGATGTTTATATAAAAAAATCGCAAACAAAAGATACTAGAGTAGCAATCTATGGTAATAAAGAAAATATAACTATTAGTAATGATAATAATACTTTAGAAATAAAATTAAAGAAAGAAAAATGTATAGGTTTTTGTTTTAATAAAAAAATCTCTAAAGTAAATATTTATCTTCCAACTGATTATGATAAAGAAATAAATATTAATAATAATTATGGAAATATAAAAATAGAAGAATTTAATAAAGCAATTATGAATATTACTGAAGATTGTGGAGATGTAGAAATACAAAGTGCAAATATAGCAAATATCAAAAATAAATATGGAGATATAAATATAAATAAAGTAAATATATCTAAAATAGAAGAAGATTGTGGAGATGTATTTATTAATACGGTAAATAGTGTTACAGTAAAAAATTCCTATGGTGATATAGAGATAACTAATATAAATAAATATTTAAATATTAAAAATGACTGTGGCGATATAGAACTAGGTAATGTTAATTTAACTAAAAATTCATATATTAAAAATGATTATGGTGACATTGAAATAGATTATACAAATAAAATATTTATAGATGCTACAACTGATTTAGGAGATGTAGAAGTAAAAGATAATTTTAATAAATCAGATATAACATTAAAGATAAAAAATGATTGTGGAGATATTAATGTTAATAAATAAATTAAACTTATAGTAGTTTGATAAAATAATAAATATAAAAAAGCCCTTTTTGCAATCTTTTAGGAATATGAAATCATAAAAAAACTTTAATAATATAAATTTACTATTAATCTTCACACATGTTATAATAATCTTAGGAGAGTGACAATATGGAAAAAATAGTACCAGAAAAATTAAAAAAAGGTGACGAGATAAGAGTAATAGGACCATCTAGAAATATGAATATATTAAATGATGAAACAATAGAAATAGCTAAAACTACATTAGAAAGTTTAGGTTATAAGGTTACTTTTAGTAAAAATATTAGAAATTCGATAAGTGATTTATATATGTGTGCAAGTATTGAAGATAGAATAGAAGATCTTCATGATGCATTTAAAGATAAAAATGTTAAGGCAATATTAACTGTTATTGGTGGATTTAATGTCAATCAAATACTAGATTATATTGATTATGAGTTAATAAGGGAAAATCCAAAAATAATTTGTGGATATTCAGATATAACTGCGTTATTAGATACAATTACAGCAAAAACAGGATTAGTAACATATTATGGACCACATTTTTCTACCTTTGGAATAAAAAAAGGTAATGAATATACAATTGACTACTTCCAAAAAATGTTTACTGATAACAATTTAGTTGATATAAAGCCGTCAGATAATTGGAGTAATGATTTATGGTTTTTAAATCAAGATGAAAGAGTGTTTAATAAAAATCATGGTATTGATATAATAAATACCGGTAAAGCAAAAGGTAAAATAATAGGAGGTAATTTATCCACTATAAATTTATTGCAAGGAACACCATATATGAGTAAAGAAAAAGATGTAATTTTATTTATTGAAGATGATGGTATGGCAGGGGAAAATTATCAACTTAATTTTGATAGAAACTTACAATCACTAATTCATTGTATAAATGCTTCAAACATAAAAGGTATTATTGTTGGAAGAGCAGAAGAAAATTGTAAAATGACATATGAAAAATGGAAAATGATATTTGAAACGAAAAAAGAACTAAAAAATATACCAATAGCAGTTAATTTAGATTTTGGTCATACAAATCCAATGATTACTTTTCCAATAGGTGGAACTGCAGAAATAGAAATAAATAATAATGATATAAATATTTCAATATCAGATTAGTGAGATATTTATGCAACTAAAAATTATAAAATAAGAAATAAGCTAACTACTTATTTTTTTTATAAAAAAAAGGCACTTAGATACTGCTAAGTGCCAATCTATATACAGGGGATCTTCACATACTCAGTGAACCTTCCCCACTAATATCATACTCATAATTAAATAAAATATTCATATAAAATAAAAAAATTTATTCTAGACAATTATTTGTGTATAATATTATTATAAGAAAAAGAAAGTTGGTAATAATATGAATAGTGAGTTAAAAAAAAATTTAGAAGAATATCAAAAAGAGATTCTTGATTTATGGAGGTCACTTTGACGCAGATAAGAAAAAAGATGAAATAAAAAAACTAGAAGAAGAAAGTAATAAAAGTGATTTTTGGAATAATAGAGATACTGCAAATGAAATTATTGAAAAAATAAATAATTTAAAAAAAATCATTGAACCTCTAGAGGAATTAAAAGAAGAAATTACTTCTAATTTAGAAATGCTAAAATTATTAGAAATGGAATCAGATGATTCCTTATTAACTAGTATTGCAGATGATATTAAAAATATAAGTAAAAAATTAGAATCTGTAAGACTATTATTACTTCTAAATGGAAAATATGATAATGAAAATTGCATAATTGAAATTCATCCTGGTGCTGGAGGAACTGAATCATGTGATTGGGCATCTATGCTTTATAGAATGTATACCAGATGGTGTGAATCTAAAAATTATAAGTTGGAATTATTAGATTATCAAGATGGAGATACTGCAGGTATTAAGAGTGTATCATTATTAGTTAAAGGACATAATGCCTATGGTTATTTAAAAAATGAAAGAGGAGTACATAGGTTAGTTAGATTATCTCCGTTTGATTCAAATAACAGAAGACATACATCTTTTGCATCAGTAGAGGTTACACCAGATATAAAGAAAGATATTGATATAGAAATAGATGACAAAGATTTAAAAATAGATGTCTATCGTTCAACAGGCGCAGGTGGTCAAGGAGTAAATACAACAGATTCAGCAGTAAGAGTAACTCACTTACCAACTAAAATAGTTGTAACTTGTCAAAATGAAAGAAGCCAAATTCAAAATAAAGAACATGCTATACAAGTTTTAAAGACTAAATTATTATTATTAGAAGAAGAAAAACAAGCAAAAGAATTGAATAATATTAAAGGTGAACATCAAAATATAGATTTTGGTTCACAAATAAGAAGTTATGTAATGCATCCATATTCAATGGTAAAAGATCATAGAACAAATGTTGAAACAAGTAATGTCTTAAAAGTTTTAGATGGTGATATAGACATGTTTATAGAAGAAAATTTGAAAAGGGGAATGTAATATGAAGCTCTTTGCTAACAAAAAACTAGAAGATATTGAAAAAATGGTAGATAATAAAAATATAGTAAGAAGATATATAAAATTTTGTACAGGCTGTTTAATAGTTGCTATAGCTTTTAATCTTTTTCTATCACCTAATGAATTAGTACCTGGTGGAGTTGGTGGAGCATCCATTATTGTAAATGAAATATATAAGATAAATAAATCAGTGTTTATTCTAGTTATAGATTTACTCCTTTTAATATTAAGCTATATATTTTTAGGTAAAGTGAAAACTAGAGGTTCAATTTTAGGATCATTATTATTCCCAATTTTTGTACAATTAACATCTAATATTAATAACTACATACAAATTGATACTTCACAATTACTATTATCCGCAATATTTGGTGGAGTTTTATATGGTTTTGGTGCTGGTATCATATTTAAATCTGGATTTACTACAGGTGGTACAGATATTTTAAATCAAATAATTTCAAAATATGCCAAAATAAGTATGGGAAAAAGTATGCTTTTATGTGATGGTGTTATCGTTTTATTATCGGGAATAGTGTTTGGTCCTAATAAATTAATGTATTCGATTATTATTTTATATCTAATAAGTTATATGTCTGATAGAGTAATACTAGGAATTTCTGATAGCAAAGCTTTTTATATTGTAACAGATGAAGAAAATAAAATAAAAGAATATATTATAAAATACTTAAATCATGGTGTAACTGTATTTAATGCTAGAGGAGGCTTTAAAAAAGAAAGAGAACATGTCTTACTTTGTGTACTTCCTACTAAAGATTATTACAGATTAAAAGAAGGTATTCATGAAATAGATCCAGATGCTTTTTTTGTAGTAACAGATGCTTATGAAGTGTTTGGAGGTGAGTAGATGGATAATATAGAAAAAATTATACCTGAATCTATATTAGAAAATGATATTATAAAAAGAATTAGAAAAAAAAGATTAGTATCTAGATATATAACATTAATATTATCTTTATTGATATTATCTTTAGTATTTAATATTTTCTTAGTATCTACCAATATAGTATCAGGTGGGATAAATGGTATTGCCATAATATTTAAAAACTTATATAAGATAGATCCTTCTATAATTATGTTTATTGTATCTATAATACTATTATTATTAAGTTTTATCTTTTTAGGAATAGAAAGAACAACAGGATCAATAGTAGCTACATTTATATATCCATTATTAGTAAAATTAACATCTAATATAACAGAATTAATTGTAGTAGATACAAGTGACTTAATTCTAGTATCAATTTTTGTAGGAATTATTGGAGGCTTTGCTAATGGCTTAATATATAAAACAGGTTTTAGTAATGGTGGACTTCCAATAATTAGTCAAATATTATATGATAAATTAGGTATACCTCCAGGTAAAAGTTCTTTATTTATAAATGGTATAATAGTATTTATTGGAGGAATATTCTTTGGTTTTACAATGGTTATGTATGCACTTATCATTATTTATATTAATAGTATTATATTGGAAAAAGTAATATTAGGTATAAGTAATAAAAAAGCCTTTTATATAATTACAAATAAAGATGCTAAGATAAAAAAATATATAATAGAAACACTAAAACATAGTGTTACAACTTTTAATGTAAATGGTGGCTTTTTGAAAAAAAGGGATAATGTTTTATTAACAGTAGTACCATCGAGAGAATATTTTATGGCAACAGAAGGAATAAAAGAAATAGATCCAGATGCTTTTTTCTTAGTATGTGATGCTTATCAAGTAGAAGGTGGAAGATAAATAAAATCTGGTATAAATTTCTATAATAGAAGACTATGTTCTTCTTTTTTTTTGTCGAAATATATGTTATACTTTAAATACTAAGGTGGTTGATAATTGATGGATTTAATAAGACTAAGAAATGTAAATAAAAAATATAAAAATGGTGTAACTGCAATATATGATATGAATTTATCAATTAAGAAAGGTTCATTTGTTTTTGTTATAGGTGGAAGTGGTTCAGGAAAAAGTACACTTATTAAGATGTTATATCGTGAAGAAAAACCTACTAGTGGTCAAATTGTAGTAGGTGGTGTTAATGTTGCTAAACTAAGAAATAAAAAAGTTTATAAATTAAGAAGAAAACTAGGTATAGTATTCCAAGATTATAGATTATTACCTAAATTAACTGTATTTGAAAATGTTGCTTTTGCTATGGAAGTTTTAGGTGCTCATAAAGAAGAAACTAGAGAGAACACATTAAAAGCCCTTGAAATGGTTGGTCTAAAGAATAAGGTTCATAATTATCCAGATCAATTATCAGGAGGAGAACAACAACGTGTTGCAATAGCAAGAGCGATAGTTAATGATCCAAAACTATTATTATGCGATGAACCTACAGGAAACTTAGATCCAGAAATGAGTATGGAAATCATGAAAGTACTAGAAAATATTAATAAAAAAAGAGGTACTACTATTTTAATGGTTACGCATGATAAAGAAATAGTTAATAAAATGAAAAAACAAGTAATTACGTTAAAAGATGGACGATTAGTTAATAATATAGAGAAAGGAACATATAACGATGAAGATATTTAGGATGTTAGGAAGAAGCATTAGAGATGCTTTTAAAAGTGTATTTAGAAATTTTAGTCTATCTTTAGCATCTGTATCTTGTATAACTATTACACTTATTATAGTAGCAGTATCTATAATTGCATCACTTAATGTTGAAAACTTTACTAAAGAAATAGAAAGTGATTTAACAATAGTTGTATTTTTAAATCAAGATGTAGAAGATAGTGATATAAAATATGTAACTAATAAGATAAAAGAATTAGATAATATTGACTCTTATGAATTTAAAGATAAAGAAAAAGTAAAACAAGAAATGCAAGATGAATCAGAAGTATTTAAATCAGTTATGTCAGAATGGAGTAAAGAAGATAATCCATTAAAAAGTACATTTCAAATAAAAGTAAAAGATGCTACTAAAATATCTGAAACAGCAAATAAAATAAAAAAGATGAAATATGTTTCATTAGTAAGATATGGTGAAGGAATGGTAGATAAATTAGTTAGTGCTTTCTCATCAATAGAAAAAGTAGCTTATGGAGTAGTTTTAGCACTAATAATAGTAACTGTATTCTTAATAATTAATACAATAAAATTAACTATTTTTTCTAGAAAAAGAGAAATTAGTATCATGCGTTTAGTAGGTGCAAGTAATTTTTCAATAAAAACACCATTTATTATAGAGGGTATGGTATTAGGTTTAATTGGTTCAATAATACCAGTACTTTTAACAACTTTTGGATATTTAGCATTCTATAAACATTTTGATGGATATTTATTTACACAACTAATAAAATTAATTAGTCCTGAACCATTTATATATACAACATCAATATCAGTAGTAATAATTGGAATAATAGTAGGTATGATAGGTAGTGCAAGTGCAGTAAGGAAATATTTAAAAGTTTAATGTACAAAAGTATAATAAAAATAATAGTAATAGTTTTAGTAGTATCATTAGTTGCACTACCGATTGATACTAAAGCTAAAACAATTTCAGAATTTGAAGCTGAAATGAATAAATACTCAGCAGAATTACAAGCAAAAAAAGACAGAATTGCTAAAAATGATGCAGAAGTTGCACAAATAAAAAAGAAAATAGCAGAAATTGAAAATCAAATAGCAACAGCAAAAGAGGAAATAACTAAATTAGAAAAAGAAATAGAAGAAAGTAATAAAGAAATAGAGAATAAAAAAGAACAAAGTAAAAAGATAATGAAATATTTTCAAATAGTTAATGGAGAAAATTCATATCTTGAATATATATTTGAAGCAGTAAGTATCACTGATATGATATATAGAGTATCTATTGTTGAGCAATTAACAGATTATAATCAAAAAGTAGTAAAAGAACTTACAGAATTAATAGAAAAAAACAATAAACAAAAGAAAGAATTAGAAACTAAAAATGTTGAGCTAAAAGATTTACAAAAATCATTAGAGTCAGAAAAAGAAAGAATAAATGCTGATACAAAAGCAACAAGAGATACTATGCCAAGCTTAGAAGATCAAATAAAAGCTGCTAAAGAAAACATATCATATTTTAAAAAATTAGGCTGTGGAAAAAATGAAGATGTACAAAGCTGTTCATACAGAGTTAATCAATCTGGATCAGCATCAGTTCCAAGTTCTGGTTCTACATTAAGACCCATAACAACTGGTACTAGACAAGGTGGTTTATATTCATATTCAGGTCATACAGGCCAAGATATGACTAGTCCTAATAAGAAAAATGAAACTATTTATCCTATCGCTAATGGATATGTATTATCAGTATATAATGATAATTGTTATAGTTTTTGTGGCTTTAATTGTAATGGTAATGCTAATATTGTAGTAATAAGACATAATATTAATAATCAGTATATATATGGTACTTACGTACATCTAAGCCAAGTTTATGTAAGTAAAGGACAGCAAGTATCTGCATATACTCCAATAGGTAAAATGGGTAATACTGGATGTACTTCTGGTTCTGATCCTGGAGGAACAAGTATTCATCTTCACCTAGAATTAGCTACATGCCATTGGCAACCTGGTGGAGGATGTAGTTGGGGTACATATCAAAATAGAATATTAAATCCAAGAAATTATGTAACTTTTCCATCAAGTTGGAATAATAGATAAAAAATACTTATAAATTAAGTATTTTTTATTGAAAAAATTATCTAATGCATATATAATATAAAAATAAATTGAAGAGGTAATATTATGAAAAAACAATTTACAAATGAAAAAAAATTAAATTCTTATATGCAATTAAAAAAGGATTTATATAATAAAAATATAAGAAATTTATTAGATATGGATGAATTTGATATTGAATTATATAACAGTTTAACAAATAAGGAATTAATGACAGATGAAAATAAATTAAAAATATCTAAGGTATTAGTAAAAGAACATCCAGATACTGTTAAAAATATTATTAAAGATATTAATATTGAAAAATATGAGTTAGAACTTGATATTTTAAGAAATATAATAATGGAACAAGAAAATTATGAAAAATTATCTACGGAGCAAAAAGAAATGTTTAATACTACTATAGATATGGGTAGAGAATGTTTAAAGGAAGAAAATTATAATGAAGCCTATGATTGGTTTAGAGCTGGATTATATATTACTAAGCAACATATCTTTTATTATTATATAGGAAAGACTTTTTATAAAATAAGAAAAAACAAAGATGCTAAATATTGGTTAAATAAATATAAAAATTATTTTGGTGGAGAAAAAACAACAAAAGCAATGTTATATTTAGGAAGAATATATGCAACTTGTAATAAATATGATGAAGCAAAAAATATTTTTGATCTAGCAAATAACATTGATAAAAATTTAGGAAATAGCAATCACTATGTTATTAAATTATATAATAAAAAAAATAAGTAGAATTATTTTATAAATCTACTTTTATTTTTTATTAAAAGGTCTATTATATCTTCTTTATCAGTAAATAATAAATTACTAAGTAATCTTTTTTGTTTTAGATTAAAAAAATAGTTTATAATTGCAAAATCACTAGGTTTATAATTATAGCCTTTCTTTTTTAAATAATTACAAGTAAAAAATTTACAAGGTAGACAATTTATAGTACAGTGATTTTTATCCAAATATTTACAAACTTTTCCTTTTGTATAGCAACAACCATATTTAAGCGTTTCAATATCAAATTTATCTAATAAACATCTTTTTCTACAACATATATTATTTTTAAAATCACATATATTATAATTACTAAAACGTTTATCTAACTCTTTACTAACATATTCATAGATATAAGAGTATTTTTCTTTTATATTACTTATATTATCTGCTTCATATATTGCAACAAGTTCATTAAGATAAGATATATTGTTATTAATTTTATTAACATAGAATAAATATTTGTTAGTATTAATGTTAAATTTATTAATAGCTTTAATCAAGTGTTTATATAATTTTATTAATATTTGATTATTATAATTATTTATATTAACTTTTATAGCATTAATTTTTCTATCGATTGTATTATCTTTTTTTATATAATTAATACTATCATCATTAATTTCATAATAATTTAATTTTTTAGTAGCAATACCAATTTTTTTATTAATATTTTTCATATTCATCAACCATATATAATATTTTATCGTTGTTGTCTTTTTATTAATTTAGCTTGAACAACAATTCTACCACCTTCATTATTTTGACATGTTGATAGTGTAAGTATATTATTATTAATATTAACAGGAGTATCTATAGGAGCAATATTTCTTGATTTCATTGTATCAAGCCATTGTTGTTTAACATCAGGTGAAGAAAAACTTGTTGAAATATAGTAACTTTCACTTTGGATAGTATAAATTGAAAAGATTTGAAAAACCATATTTTCTTTTGGAGTTGATAACCATATCGCATAATTATCTTTATTTGCTTGCCATTTTTTTGTTAGAGAATCTTTTAAAGATCCAAAAACAGTTTTATCAAGTCGTCCATGACCATATATAACAGTATTGTCACTTAAATTATTAATGTCATTTCTATAATCCATAAATACCCAACCGGCACTATTTTTACTTTTATTATATGCGTGATTAAGATAGTAATCATTATTATTTGTTTGAACAACAGGATAATTAATATTGGTATTTGCCATATGAATAAACGCTACAGTATCACTATTTTTAGAAAGTAATGAATTAAAATCAACCTCATAAAATGGAAGCCCAACATAATACCAATAATCACTTTCCTTATCATCTGTAGGTTCAACTAATTCTCCCTCAACAACATTTTCTTTAACTTTAACTTCATCTTTTATATCCTTATTTAGTTTTTTTATGTTTTGATTATCTTTATTCCAAGCATATATTTTATATACAGAAAATGACATTATACTAAGAAAGAAAATTATAAGACTCCAAAAAGCAACAGGTTTAAGTTTCTTTTTTTTCTTGATTCTTTTTTTAATTCTTTTCTTTATTTTTTTTGTTCTTTTTCTTTTCTCTTTTTTATTACAATGTCTAGGTATATAGTTGTCATTATCATTTGTCTTCTTTTTAGCCATACTATCACCTCATTCCATGTCTTAGTATAACATACTTTAGCTTAAATTTACATATTAAATTATTATTAAAGTATTTCTATAGATTTTTAATCATACTATGTGAATATTGTTATGTATATTTAAATATTGTAATACCAATTACTCTTAATTATTAACTTTCATATAAATTATCATAAATTTAAATAATTTATAACTTTCTATAATTATATGTAATAAATTTATCTATATAATATATTAGTATTAAAAAAAATTTATATATGATAAAAAATTTAATTATTTGCTTAAATAATTTTTATAACAAAATTAGTTTATATTCTTTAATTTAAATAAGAAAGTAAGCACTAGACTTGTTTGTTAATTAATTATATGTATGCTATAATAATTCATATATCGAAATAGGTGGAAAGTAATAAGTAAATTATTTATCTTATATATAATTTGTATTGGAACTATATCTGTAATAATAGTTTAAAAATAATAAATAAGTTTATTTCAAGGTTTAATATATAATGCCTTGAACGAAGTGAAGGGATGAAGTTTAGTATGAAAATAGCAATTAAAAGAATTATTGTAATAGCAGTAGGATTATTATTACAAATATTATTATCATTATCAATTTATTTATTTTTTATAGAAAAATTATTTATTATCCATTTGCTTTTTGGTATATTCAGTTTATTATTAACCCTAAATTTAATTAAAAATAGTAAGAATTATTCTTACACATTACCAGTTATTATAATTTTAATTTTATTTCCATTATTAGGAACAATTTTTTATATTATGTTCAGTAAAAATAAAAGAAGAAGTAAAGTATTAAAAAATATAAATCAAAGTGAAAGTGATAGTAAAAGTAAAAAATATTTAAATCAGGATCAGAAAATAAGAAAAAAATTAGAAAACAATAGTAGGATAAAATATTTAACAGATTTTTCTGGGTATCCAGCAACAACTGGTAATGATGTTACATATTATCCGATAGGTGAAAAAGCTTTTGAAAGTATGATAGAGGAATTAAAAAAAGCCAAAAAATTTATTTTCTTCGAATATTTTATTGTTGCTCATGGAAAAATGTGGGGAGATATCTTAGAAATATTAGAGCAAAAAGCTAAGCAAGGATTAGATGTAAGAGTAATGTATGATGATATGGGATGTTTAACGACATTGGGTAAAGATTATCCAAAAACATTAGAAGAAAAAGGTATAAAATGTGTTGTATTTAATAAATTAAGTGCTTTAGCCGGAGTAATTATGAATAATCGAGATCATCGTAAAATGTTAATTATAGATGGTAAAGTTGTATTTTCAGGTGGAATTAATATTGCTGATGAATATATAAATTTAAATAGTAAATATGGTCATTGGAAAGATAATGGTATAAAAATAGAAGGAGATGCAGTTTGGAATTATTCAGTTATGTTTTTAACAATGTGGAATGCATTTAGAAAAGAAGATAATGATTTTACTAAATTTAAGTATAAATTTTCAACTAAAAGAAATTCAAATGGTTACGTAATACCTTATGCAGAAACACCTTTAGATAATGAAGAAACAGGTGAAGATGTTTATTTAAATATCATTAATCAAGCTAATAATTATGTTTATATTTTTACTCCATACTTAATTATTGATACTGATATGATAAATGCTCTAACTTTAGCAGCTAAAAGAGGTGTTGATGTTAGAATAGTAATTCCTGGAATACCAGATAAAAAAATTGTTTATACTCTGTCTGAATCTTATATTGAACCATTAATTAAAGGTGGAGTAAAAATTTATAAATATACACCTGGATTTGTACATAGTAAAGTTTTTGTATCAGATGATAAAGTAGCAACAGTTGGTACTATAAATATGGATTATCGTAGTCTATATTTACACTTTGAACTTGGTTGTTATTTAGAAGATGTTGCTGCTATAAAAGATATAAAACAGGATTTAATTAATACAATTGAAAAAAGTAGTAAAGTTTCTATAAAAGAATGCTCAACGAAATTTTTTAAATCAATATTTCAAGCCTTATTAAGATTAATAGCGCCATTAATGTAATTTATAAAAAAATTTCTCTTAAATATTAAGAGAGTTTTTTTATTATAATTAATTTTATATATTTTTTTAATATTTATCACTAATTAATTTATTAAGATCAAAACATATAATAAGAGATAAATTAGATTATATTTTTTAATAAAAGTATTGACATGTGAATATATATTCAACTATAATAAATATATAATTGAACAAACATTCAATTGTTACATATAATTAATTAGGAGAAGATTATGCCAAAAAATGAATTTATTTGTGATTGTAATGTTATTCATAAAGATATTGTAGATAGTGTTAATAAAAGTATGTTAAGTGATGATTTATTTTACAAGATAGCTGATTTTTTTAAAATACTTGGAGATACTACTAGAATGAAAATACTATATGCCTTAGATAAAAATGAAATGTGTGTTTGTGATATTGCTAATGTACTAAATATGAGTAAATCAGCTATTTCTCATCAATTAGGAACTTTAAGAAGAAGTGGAATAGTAAGGTGTCGTAAAGTTGGTAAAGAAGTATACTATATGCTTGATGATAATCATGTAAGAGAAGTTACAGAAATTAGTACGATTCATATTAGGCATAGAGAGGAAAATAATAAATAATGAAAAAGTATTTAAATGATGAAAAATTTAGGATTATAATTAGCTTTATATTATTTATAATTGCATTACTAGGAAACTTTAATAATATTTTAATTAATAATATTCTTTATATTATAAGTTACTTATTAGTTGGATTTGAAATATTAAAGAATGCAGTTTTTAATATTATAAAAGGCAAAGTATTTGATGAAAATTTTTTGATGTCCATTGCAACATTAGGAGCATTTATAATTGGAGAGTTTCCTGAAGCTGTTGCAGTTATGCTATTTTATCAAATTGGAGAACTGTTTCAGGATTATGCTGTTGATAAATCAAAAAAATCTATTACTGAGTTAATGAATCTAAGAAGTGATTATGCCAATATTTATGAAAATGGAAAAGTAAAAAAGGTAGTTCCTGATAAAGTTAAAGTTGGTTCAATTATTGTTATTTCACCTGGTGAAAAAGTTCCATTGGATGGAATTATTATTGAGGGAAATTCTAGTTTAGATACTAAATCCTTGACAGGTGAATCTATACCTCGTGATGTATTTTGCGGAGATAGCATTTTAAGTGGTTGTATTAATATAAATGGTGTTATAAAAGTTAAAGTAACTAAAGAATTTGGTGAATCTACTGTTAGTAAAATACTTGACTTAGTAGAGAATGCTAGTAATAAAAAATCAAATGCAGAAAATTTTATTACGAAATTTGCAAAATACTATACTCCAATAGTTGTTATTATTGCAGTTATATTAGGAACCATTGTACCATATGTGACTAATAGTAATTATTCGGTTTGGATTTATAAAGCATTATCTTTTTTAGTTGTATCGTGTCCGTGTGCATTAGTTATTTCTATTCCATTAAGTTTTTTTGGAGGAATAGGTGGTGCTAGTAGAATTGGAATTTTAATTAAAGGTAGTAATTATTTAGAAAAAATATCTAAAGTTGATACAATTTTATTTGATAAAACAGGTACTTTAACAAAAGGAATATTTTCAGTTCAAAAGGTACAACCTATTAATATTAGTAAAAATAAATTATTAGAATTAGTGGCTTATGCAGAAAATTACTCTAATCATCCAATTGCTATAGCTATTAAAAATATTTATACTAAAAAAATTGATGATAAAAAAATAAAAGATATAAAAGAATCACCTGGTTTTGGTATAAAAGCTAAAATAGATAAAGATGTGGTATTAGTTGGTAATGAAAAGTTAATGAAAAAAAATAAAATTGTATTTGAACGTTGTAATGATAATGGTACTATTTTATATGTTTCAGTAAATGGTAAGTATAGTGGATATATTTTAATATCTGATGAGATTAAAGCTGATTCTAAAAAAGCTATTAGTGATCTTAAAGCTAGTGGTATGGATATAATTATGTTAACAGGAGATAAAGAATCAGTAAGTAGTGATATTTGTAAAAAATTAAGAATAGATAAATACTATTCAGAATTATTACCTCAAGATAAAGCTAAAAAAGTAGAAGAAATATTAAATAGTAAAAATGCAAATAGTATTGTATCTTTTGTAGGAGATGGAATAAATGATGCTCCAGTACTTGCATTAGCAGATATTGGTATTGCTATGGGTGGTGTAGGTTCTGATAGTGCAATTGAAGCAGCAGATATTGTTATTATGACAGATGAAGTATCAAAGATAGTAGATACTATAAAAATTTCCAAAAAAACTATGAAAATAGTAAAAGAAAATATAATTTTTTCTATACTTGTAAAAATAGCAGTATTAGTTTTAACAGTATTAGGAATATCGTCAATGTGGCAAGCAGTTTTTGCAGATGTAGGAGTTACAGTAATTGCAGTATTAAATTCACTTAGAATGTTAAAAGTAAAAAATAGGAGGAAAATATGAAAGAAATAAAATTAAATGTAGAAGGTATGGTATGTACAGGTTGTGAAAATAGAATAAAAAAAGCTTTAAGTATAATTGAAGGAGTAAAAAAAGTAAAAGCTAATCATAAAGAAAAAACAGTTACTATAAAAGGTTCTGAAAATATTGATATAGAAAAGATAAAAGAAATAATACGTGATTTAGGTTTTGAAATTATTGATAAGTAGTAAATTTAAAAAATCATTAAAATATGCAAATATCAAATAAATGAATAATTAGTACTTTTTTGTATACACTATAACTGAAAGGAGTGTTTATGGAAACAGTACAAAAGATTGCATTAGTTATTACAATTATTGGAGCACTTAATTGGCTATTAATAGGTTTATTTGATTTTAATTTAGTCTCAACTATATTTCAAGAAGGTTCATTTTTAACAAATTTAATTTATATAATAGTTGGTATATGTGGTCTTATAAATATTGGAATACTATTTAAACATTTAAAATATGAATAATTGAAACTTTTTAATTCAAAGTTTCTTTTTTTTGGTATAATAGTTAGTAGGAATTAATATGCCGACTTAGCTCAGTTGGTAGAGCAACGCATTCGTAATGCGTAGGTCAAAGGTTCAAATCCCTTAGTCGGCACCATTATGATAGGAAACTCGAACTTTTATAGCTCAAGTTTTAAAATACTTTAATTTATGCTAAAATATTTATAAATTGTAATTGATATATTTTGTCAATTTAGAAAACACACTTGCATATTGACGAGCCAATATGAGTTTGCTTTTTATAAGGAGATGATAGCTATGAACCCTATAATTAGAAAAAGAAAAATAGAAGATTCAACTGAGTTAGCACATTCTATTGCACTTGTTTGGAATACAACATATAAAGGAATTGTTGATGATGATTTTTTAAAGGGATTAATAGATCATGAAAAAGAAAATGCTGAAAGATTAAAAAATAATATAAATGATCAACAAGATTATTACGTTTTAACTTTACAGGACAAAATAATTGGTTGGATTTATTATACTTTAGATAGTGATAAATATGAAAATGTCGCAGAAATACATTCTTTATATATTTTAAAAGAATATCAGAAAAATGGTTATGGCAGATTGTTATATGATTATGCTGTTAAAAACATTATGGAAAAAGGAATAAAAAAGTTAATAATTGGTTGTTTAGATGGTAATCCTTCTAATAATTTTTATAAGCATCTAGGTGGAAAGTATATAG
>CANRQD010000010.1 GCA_947632685.1 uncultured Bacilli bacterium
GGATTAGTTAAATGGTATAATAATGGTCTCCAAAACCACTGTTGGGAGTTCGATTCTCTCATCCCCTGCCATTTAATAATATCGATTTTTCTTAGTAAAAAAGAAAAATCGTTTTTTTATTTATATTTATGGCTGAATTAGCCTAGATATAGTTTATCATAAGATTAAATAATTTGTAAAAAAAAAGAAGCAACTAGATGTAAACTATATAATATAGAATAATACATTTTATACTTTAACTAAAATATATAGATTTAAGAATTTTATTAAATACTTCATCTGATATTAGATTTGTATAATCTTTTTTATTTGAATTTTTAAAAATACCAATAGAATAATATTCATCTGTATTTTTATCATATACACTAACATTATAATAATTATTACTAACATTTAATATGCCATTTAAATCACCTGATAAATAATAATTTTTAATTTTATTATCTAAAGGAGAATTTTTTACACATATTTCTGATAGATAGTTCATTTTAATATCATTACTAGATGTAAAAATATTTTTATTTTTTCTTTTTGTATAATAATATTGTATTAAATCTCGTTCAGAATTTATATTATTTTTTTTCATTAGTTTCTCATAACCAATTGTTTGTAACCTTTTATCATCTTCTTTTGTTTGCTCATAACATTTTATTCTTTTTGAAATAATAATTGCTGTCGTAAAATTGTTTTTTGTTTCATTTTTTGGAATATATGTATAATCATCACTTTTTATAAACTCACTAGGAATATATATATTTAAATTAGATATCTTTGTATTTGCAAAACTTTTATCTATTGCCACCTTTTTATCTTTTATAGTTATTTTATTATAGTCTGTAGAATAATTATTTAAATCTCTATAATATAATAGTAAACCAACTTTAAATAAAACATATCCTAATATAATAAAAGTAAGAATAATAATAATTTTTTTCTTCATAAAATCACCTCAAAACATAAATAACAAAAAATACTAATAATGGTTGTAGTAATATATTTAAAATACAAATTATCTTGTACTTTTTTATTTTATAACGGAATCCATGAATTAAATATAAAATTGTAATAAGAATACTAAATATAGTTTCACATATTAAAAATATAAAATAATAATCAAAAGACATGATACTTCGTGCAATAACACACTCTCCTGTAGTATTTAAAGGTAAATAACAAATATTACATGATGCTAAGAACATTGTTAAGCTTAAAAAAATTGTAACCACAAAACAAAAGTATAGAAAGTAATCATAAAATTTATTTTTTTCTTTATTTTTTATTTTCATATAATCACCTTTATTAATTTTTACACTTATTATTATCTTAATAAGAGTTTAGCATAAGACTAAATATTTTACAAAAATATATTACAATTACATGTAATAAGGCAAATTTATTTGACAAAATTTAACTTTTATGATATAATATGTGCACATTATTTGATTAGGGAGGTTAGAAAATAATGGTTAAAAATTTAATGTTAGGTAATGCGTCTTTAATAGAGACAGGAATGCTTTATGGTAATATGAATACTGCAAAAGCATTTTATCCAGAAGATTATACACCAGAGCAAAGAAAAGGAGCATTTATGAATGCTCGTATGAAATTAGGAAGAGATTATGGATTTGATGGTCATAAATTCTTTATGGCAGATCAACAAGATAAAAGAGGTACATGGTTTGAAATTGATAACGATTATGTAGAAGCTAATCCAAATGGATGGAGTGATATTAGACAAGATATATTAGTAATAACTGATAAAACACCTGGTGTTGTTATTGGTCATCCAGTTGCTGATTGTCCTGTTGTTATGGCTTGTGATAAGAAAAACAATATTGTTGCAATTGGTCACTGTAGTGCTGAATTGGTAGATAAAAAAATGCCTATGTTAGTAGCTGATGCATTATATAATTCTTACAGAACAAAGGATAAAGATATAGCTGTTTATGTATCTGCTTGTGCAGGAGATAGTTGGACTTATGATAAATATCCTGCTTGGGCTAAAGATAATAAAATTTGGGAAGAAGCAATTAAAGAAGATGAAAATGGTATCTTCCATATAGATTTAAAAGGTGCAGTATTAAAACAATTAAAAGAAAGAAATATTGAAGACATCACAATATCTCCAGTAGATACAATTACAGATCCTAATTATTATTCAAATAGCGCAGCATTTAATGGCGTTCAATATAAAAAAGGTCGTAATTTTGCAGGAACATTTTTTAAGAAATAAAATCTAAATAATAAACATAAATACTTGGTAATAAATTTACTAAGTATTTTTTTTATAATAAATTTAATTTTTACAAATAATTTATTTGCTTTTTTTATAACGTTATATTATAATATTCAACAATTTATATGCAATTATTAATATAAAAAATTAGTGCATTATACTAGCAATATGGAGGTTATTATGAAAAAAGAAATATATACATTTATTAAAACTATTTTTATATTATTTTTATTCATTACAAATATACCTCTAGTTTATGCAGATCAGTCATTAGAAAATATTGATTATACTGAATCTTTAGAATCGTTTAATAATCCTGAAAGAGGTTTTTATAAAACACTAGGTTATACTTTTAAACCAACTGGTAATAAAACTCCAAGCGCCTATTCATTAGGAGGTAATTTAATTCATTTACGCTTAAATTTAGGACAATTTTCTAAAGCTGTTAATAAAGAAAAAGATTTAGAATTAACTGAAGATATGCTAAAAACATTTGATACTATGTTAAAAACAATTAAAAGTAATGGTGGTACTGCTATTATAAGATTTGCTTATGATAACTTTAATGGTATTAAAAACCTTGAGCCTTCACTTAATATGATACTTCGTCATATCGAACAATTAAGTCCTGTTTTTTATGAAAATAAAGATGTTATTTCTTACATTGAATTAGGCTTTTTTGGTCCATGGGGTGAAATGCATTCAAGTAGTATTTGTAATTATGATAATGTTAATCTAGCAATTGATAAAATGCTAAAAAGTGCACCTAAGGAAATTACAATTGGAGTAAGACAACCTAATTATTATGCTAAATGGAAAGGGATTGATAGAGCTAATCTAGATTCTGATATTACAAAAAAAGGAACAGATGATTATCGTATTGGTTTATTTAATGATGGATACTTAGGAAGTGAAAGTGATTTAGGAACTTTTGCAAATAGAGAAATTGAAACTGCTTGGCTTTTTAATCAAGCAAGACATACTTTCTATGGAGGAGAGGTTGTTAAATCTTTTGGAAAAAAGGATTTTAATACTACAGAATATATATCAAAAGAAGGATTTATTACTCATACAACATATTTAAACTCTGAATGGAATCAAGAGGTTATTAATAATTGGAAAAATGAAATATATAATGGAGAAGATACATTGTATAAAGGAGAATCAGGATATAATTATATAAATAATCATTTAGGATATAGATTTGTTATACGTGAATCATCTATTAAAGATACTCCCAAAAATAAAGATTTAGAAATGAATTTAAAAATAGAAAATGTTGGTTTTGCTAACTTAATTAATAAAAAAACAGTTAGTATCTTACTTGAAAATGATGATTATATCTATGAAATAAAAACTAATATTGATGCAACAACTTGGAATTCAAATGAGATTACAAAACTTAACTTAAAAATTAATCTTCCATCTGATATATCTCTAGGAGAATATAAAGTTTATCTTAGATTATCAAAATATGGTGATTTAACTACTGATAATAACTATCAAGCTATACGTTTCGCTAATAAAGATATATGGAATCAAACACTTGGTGCTAATTATATTGGTAATGTGTTAATTAATAAAGAAGAAGAAATAAATACAAATACAACTACAAATCAAGATAACATCCAACAGAATTACACAAATTTAGATAACAATATTAATAATAATTATAATAATGATAATGACAATAACAAAGATAAAATTAAAATAGAAAAGGTTAATGTCCCAGATACTTCAGCTGATGCACCAATGTATCAATATGTTATAGGCATAATTATATTTTCATTAGGTATAGCTTTAATGGATTCAGCTATTAGACAAGCTAGATACAATTAGTTAATAAATAAACTTTTAATATAAAATAAAACGTTAGATTACAATTTCTAACGTTTTTATATAATACTTTATACATAATATGGATTTGGTTTAAATAATAATGAAATAAAATCAACTATAACACCTACAAAGAATAGGCCGCCTGTAAATAAATATAATATGCCTAAACCTATTTTTTCTTCATAAAATTTATGTGCTCCGAAAAATCCTAAAAAGATACATAAACATAAAGCTACCCATTTATTCTTTTCATGTTGACCATGCATACTACTATTATTATTTACATTTGTATTTGTATTTGTGTTTGTGTTATTAATTATAATTTGTTGATTATCATTATTCTTTTTTATTTCTTCAACTTGTCTCCCACATTTTACACAAATAACAGCATCTTCAGGAATTTTTTCACCACAATGTTTACAAAATTTTGTTTTTTCGTTATCCATTTTTTCTCCTTATACAAATATAATAAAAGTATTTAATCATCAATATTTAGTTATTTCTTTTAATTTATAACTTGCTATTTTATCAGCATCACTTGTGCAAATGGCTTTAAATTTCCATCTACCATTAGCTTCTAAACCACTATTATTATCTAAACATGTACCTAATGTATTACCTTCTGAATCATATGAAATAAATTCTACTTGAACATAAGAAAATTCTTTATCAGTAGTATTTTTTATATAGCCTTCAATATAATATGCCATTCCATATTCATCAGGTGCACCAGTATGACCATCTTCTAATACTAGAGGTTCTTGTTTAGTGACCGTATTAGTCTTTTTTGAAGTTTGACTATTATTTGAATTAGAATTTCCATCTGAAATACTTCCTACAACTACAATTACAATGATTACAATGACTACTATGGCCCATTTAGGCATTTTTTTATTTTTCATAATATTCCCTCCTTTAATTGAATTGTACCACAAAAAAATCTTGCAGTAAATAGTTCCTGTGAATATTTTGCAGTAAATAATATCATACCTATTAATAGAGGTGAATATTATGAAGATAAAATTTAATAATCTAAGAGACTTACTTATATTCAATATAAAATATTATAGATATTTGAATAATTATTCACAAGAAAAACTTGCTGAATTAAGTAAACTAAGTCCTAGATATATAACAGATGTCGAAAGAGGTATGCATTGTCCAACTATACCAAAATTAGAAAATATTGCTAAAGCATTAAATATTGAACCTTATCAGTTATTTATAAATAATGATAGAAATAAACATATAATAGAAAAGATGAAACAAGCAAGACAATATAATCAAAAATGATATTACAATAATATTGACAAAAAAATAATAATGAAAAATTAAAAATAAATATTGTTAAAAAGCATTTAAAAGATACACAATATAAACCAAACAAAAAGTAGCATCATTGCTACTTTCTTTATTGTAATTTCTTTTTAATAATAATTTTATCAAACGTTACAAGTATTGCAGGTAATAATAGTAATATTAATAAAGCTGAACAAATTGTTCCTTTTGATAATGTAATACATATTTTAGAAGTAATATTTGATGAGAAATAACCAACTATTAAGGTAACTATTATTAAGATAGAGGAGCTAGTAGAAATAGTATGCATTGATCCATTATAAGCATTAATTACTGATTTTTTCTTATCATTTTTCTTTCTTGATTCTAAATAATATGAAGTATATACAATAGCATAATCAATAGTAGCGCCCATTAGTATACTTTGAACTATTAATAAAGCTATAAAATATACTGGTTCCTTAGACATTGATAATATTCCCATAGTTAAGAATACTGCACATTGTATAACTAATACTAAAATTAATGGTATTAAAAATGACTTAAATGTAACTGCAACTACAATAAATATAAATATCATTGTCAAAAGTGTAATTAAATTCATTTCATTATCAAATGACTCATTCATATCATAAGCCATAGGAGTATCTCCTATAACGTAAATATCATCACCAATACCTAATAAATCATCTCTTAATTTCTTTACAAAATTTAAAGATTCTTTATTTTCTAACTTAAATGATGTATTTAATACTACTCTAGAATAACTATTACTTGTAAGTAATTTTTTAGCATCTTTAACAGTTTTCTTAGCGGTTATTATATTTTCTTTAGTATCTTTATCAATATAATCTTTAAATAAATCACTATTTATTATATCTTTATTTAAATAATTAATAAACTCTTCTACTGTTAATTTATAATTATTATTATAGTTATTAATACTACCATAATAAATATAAACAAGTTCAAATAAATTCTTATCTAAATCATTACTTATTTTAGATAAATTATTATAAATATCTTTATAAGTAAATTTTTTATTATTAATTGAATCATTCATTATATTAGAAAGTGTATTTAATTTATTTACTTTATCTATATCAATATTACTATTATATGAAGGATCATTTACTATATTAGTTAACATATAATTTACAAAATTATTTAAACTCATATTTTTATTATAATTATTAACTTTAACATCATATAGTGAATATAATAATTTTAATTTACTTTGATCAATATTTAATAGGTTTGACATTTCATTAATAGAATATACTCTATTATTTATAGCACCATCCATAACTTGATTAACCATAGTTAATGTATTTATTTTAGTATTATCTAAAGCTATTTTTGGATTATCTTTATTTTCTAATAAGAATTTAGTAAAATCTACAGGACTAATTTTATATTCTACACCATTTGCATAAGAAATTAAATTATATAACTGGTTTATCATATTCTTATCTATACCAAGTAAAGAACTAATATCATCTTTTGAATATAATACTTTATTTTCACTAGTAGTATCATCTATTATAAGTTTTAACAATGATAAATTATTTTTTGTATCTTCATCTAAAGAAGAACCAGCCTTTTCTAGAGTTAATGCTATAAATTGACTAGGTGTCATAGCATAACTTTCATTTAATCCAGCTAATGCGTATATAGTATTTACTATATTAGGATTTATATTTTGAAAATACATATTCAAACCATTTTTATCTAACATTTGACCATTAATATTATTTTCATTTTTTGCTATAGTAATTAAATTAGTCAACTTACTTACATCAACATCATTTAGATAATCTGTATTAGTCTTTATATTATAAGTATTAATAATAAAATCTGATATAGACATCGTACTATCATTATCTTTATTCAAATTATAAAGTAATAATAGACTATCTACTGACTCTTTATCAAGATTAAAAAGATTAGCAATAGAAGTAGAATCAAGTTCACTTTGAATATAATTTTTATTAGTAAAATTAGATAATTGTTTTACTAAGTTTATTTGTTCTGCAGTAAATGATTTTTTATAAGTATCATCTGTTAATACACTATTATTTATAAAATATTGAAAGCTATTTAAATCTATTTTTATATTAACATCTTCTGTATGATTTAATGTATAAATATTATTAACCATACTAGGATCAATACTTAATATATTAGAAATATCTGTACTTGTTCTTTCTTTATTAATTAAATCTACATTAGTAAAGTTCTTTAATGTTTCTATATTATTTTTCATATCATTATCTATTTCTTTACTTAAAGAATCATTTGTATAAATATCTTCTTGTATAAAATTAATAAATTCATTATATGATAATTTTATATTATTATCTTTATTATAGTAATTATAATATACTATTCTTAATAAATAATCTTCTATATTAGTATTGCTATCTAAATCACTTAATCTAGTTTTTAAATCACTATAAGTTAAATCTTCTCCAATAGTATTACCATAACATAATACTTCATCTATTTTATTATTTTTTAAGTTTCTGCAGTAGTTAGCTATTTCTTTTTCATATTTATTATTATAGATTATTGCTATTTGATTATTTTCTTTAAAATGTTTTTGAACATCATCATCTTCACTACCTGTATATGTTATACCTAATGTTCCTTTTAATAAGAAAGCTACTACAAATACTACTATAAATAATCCTGTAAGAACATATCTTAATTTATAAGAAAATTTACCTAAAAAATCCATTTTAAAATGTATAGTATTCTTTTTCGTTTTCTTGATTAAGTTATCACATAAAATTAATTCAGCTGGTAAACATAGGAATATACTTATTAAACTTAATAAAACTCCTTTTGCTAAAACGAAACCTAAATCTTTACCTATTGTAAAACTCATAAATACTAATGCAAGTAGTCCTACAATTGTTGTAACTGAACTACTAGATATAGATTTAAAAGAATGATATAAGGCTTTTTTCATAGCTTCTTCTTTATCATCAGTTTTTTCTCTTTCTTGACTATATCTATTTATTAACATAATTGAATAGTCAATTGATAAAGCCATTTGAAGTATTGCACATATTGAATCAGTAATATTAGAAATACTAGGAAACATAATATTAGTTCCCTTATTTAAAAGTACTGCTAGTAAAATAGTTATAAGAATTAATACAGGTTCTACAAAAGATTCTGACATAACTATTAAAATAATAAATGCACAAAATACTGCTAAAACAACAATCCATAGAGGTAGAACATCACCATTAGCTTTATTTATTGAGCCACTATAATAAACATCATAGTCCTCATATTCTTCTTTAACTTTACTAAATACCTCTTTAGCAGTTTTTGAATCATCATAATTATCTACTTTTAATACATATAAAGTATAATCTTTTTTATTATATTCTTTTGTATTATCATATAAAACTTCAGATACATTGTCTATATTTTCTAATTTCTTTTTTATATTCTTTTTTTCTTTTGATGACAAGCCTTTAAACATTACATTTAAATCACTTTCTTTAATATCATCAAAATACTTATCCATAATATTAATACCAATTTTAGTTTCACTAGTTTTTGGTAAATATTTAGTCATATCATAATTGATTTTTACTTTATTACTTAAAAATAATGAAAAGAATGATAACATTATAAAAATTATTAAAATAACATTCTTTTTATTTACAATAAAATCTGTAACTTTTTTCATACTATTTCTTCTCTCCCCCAAAGTGCTAAAACAAGTGCACTTTATTAATTATATTATTTTAAAATAAAAATACAATAGTCAATTTAAGACATTTGCCTAAAACTTTAAAATAATATATAATGTAATTGGTGATATATATGGAAAGAAAAGAAGATAAAAGAAATCTTGATACTAAAAATAAAATTGTAAAAGGCTTTAAAAAATTGGCTTTAAAGAAACCTATAAATAAAATTACTATATCTGAATTAACTAATTTTTGTAATATAAATAGGAATACATTTTACTATCATTTTGAAGATATTAGAACCTTAATGGAATGGATTTTATCTACGGAAATAACAAATATATTAGATAATATTGATATAAGAAATACTAAAGAATTATTATATTCTATATTTGATTATGTAGAAAAAAATGAAAAATTATTAGAATCAGTCTATTTTTCTTTTGGTAGAGAAAAATTTAGAAAGTTATTATATCCATACTTTTATAATACTTTAAACAATTTAATAATAGAAAATAAACTAACGAATAATATTTATAACAATGACTTTAAAGATTTTGTAATTAATTTTTATAGTGATGGTATTGCTTTTACTATTCTTGATTATATAAAAAAGGATAAAAAAGAAAAAGAAAAAATTATAAATTATTTATTACTAATGAATAAAAATATTAATTTAATTATTAATAATTATAAATAAAAAAGAAGCTATTTTACTTGGCTTCTTCTTCTTTTTATTTCTTCTTTATTTCCTTGTTTTTTATTTTTTTTACTTTTTAATTTTTTATCTCTTATAATAATAATTATCATAAATACAATAATTATTACAATAATTACACATAGTACAATGCATAATTTAAAATATTGTTCATTCTGTTTTAATAAACTATCCATAGCTTCAGTAGTATATCTTTGAACTGTATTTTCTTTAGAATCATATAAATATAAACTTTTTTTACCTGTTTCCATATTCATTCCATATAACAATGAATATTTAGATAGCTTTCTTAATTTATTAACTGTAGTATTATATCCATTTATTTTTTCAGTATACTGTTTATATTCCTTTGGGATAACTTTAGTATTATTAAATAGAATTAATTTTATATTTTTAAAATCATATTCTCTATATCTAACATAAGAATTATTTTTACTATCATATCTATATAAATATACTTTATCATTACTATTCTTTAAGCCTACCAAAGTTATTTTTAATTTTTTATTATATAAAGCTGGAATATTTTGACCTTTTATTTTTATTACCTTATATTTATAATCATCAAATTCTTTAATAAGTACTTTTCTTTTTACAACTGTATATGTAGTTTTTCCTTTTTTTACCTTTATAGGATTACTATCTTTATATTTTATTTTTATAGTATATACTTGTACTTTACCATTTTCTGCCGTAACACTTACTTGAAGGCTATCTTCTGTTGTAAGATTTATTTCTCCTATACCTGTAACTTTAGCTTTACTATCATTTGCTTCTGCTTTAATATTTATCTTTTCTATTGATTCTTCTAATTCAATAGTGTAGTCATACGTATTAGCATCAAACTTTGGAGATAAATTAACACCATCAATACTTAAACTTTTTAATTTATTATCATCACTTAAATTTTCTGCATTATTTTCTTTAGTATTTGAGCTACCACTTTTTTTAGAACTAGATGAATTACTACGAGAACCATCACCTGTAGTATTACCACTAGTAATGGCAACAGATACACTGTCACTACCACTTACAGCTTGTCCATTATCGTCACTACAATCATTACAACTAACTCTTACAGTACAATTTCCACTTCCTCCAGCAGTAACATTAAAGTTAAATCCAGCTCCTTCAATCCAACCACTTCCTACACTAGATGAGCATCCACTAGTACTTACTGTAAATTGTCCAGTAATACCTCCAGATATACTTACATTAAAACTTCCACCCGGAGATACTTTGGATTTATTAGAACTAATACCCCAAGCAAGAGCATCTGGCATAGCAATAAAGAAAAAACCTAATGTAATAATACTTAAAATTATAATCTTCTGTTTTTTCATATTTTCAACTCCTTACAATGTTGTACCTTTCATAATATGATTTTTAATTAATACGTAATCTGTTGCTCTAACTTGATTATCATTATTAACATCAGCTGCAAGTGCATTAGCACCAGTTAGTTTTTTATCTGTCATAATATGATTTTTAATTAATACGTAGTCAGTTGCTTTTGAAAGTCCATCACCATTAACATCTCCATATACATATAATGTATAATTTTTAGATTTACCATCTAAAGTAACAGTTAGTTTATCACCTGTTGCAATAACACTTGTTAATGATTTTTCTTTTCCATTTGTATCTTTTATAGTGATAGATACATTTTTATTTTGATTAGTAACTTTAGTTTTTATAGTGTTACCTGTATCATTTAAATGAATATTACCTATATAATTATTATTATGCTTTAATCCAGCATTTACAACAATTTTATCAAAATCATCTGTTATTTCAACTGGAGCATTTTCACGTACTACTGTTACATAATATATTCTTTCTTCTTTATTAGGTGCAATAACCTTTACCGGTATTTTATTTTCTCCTACTGCAAGATTTACTTTTTGATTATTATTTACAACAATAGTTGCGCCACCAACAACAGTAGTACCAGTAATAGATACTGTGTCTTTACTATTTAAAACGGATACCCTATAACCTTCTGTTTTATCTCCATCAAAACCAGATACTGAAATACCATCTACTTTTAAACTAGATAAATAATTATTTGGACTTAATGAGCTAGGCATAACTGTTCTTTCTGGCATATTTTTATAAACAGGTATTACAAATGTAAATGCAGTACTATTTATTAAACCATTAACATTATATGAATCGTATGTATCGCTAGCTTCATATGCAGGAGCAGTAATATTAGTCATATATTGATGAGTATATAAACGATTTGGTTAAGCATAACTAGCAGTATTCCATTTTTGAAAATATAATGTATCTTGACCTTGTGTAATATAAGAACCAGCTAAATATAAAGCTCCTCCATTTAATGCACTAGAAACACTATTCCATGGTCTACCATAAGTTCTTTCTGTATAAGGATCACATGCATATATACCAGCATTTTGAGCTGCACTAATAGTATCAGAATAAGCTCCTATATTAAAGAAATTAAAGCAATTAGAAAAAACACGATTATAGAAATCATTTCTATAACGACTACCTGTATAAGTAAAACTAGAACCTGTAGTTAAAAAGTTTTCTTTATTTAAGCCCTCTTGAACACTACGTGTTGCCATATGTATTGGAGATACGCCTTTATCTTTTCCTGCACTAACATAATTACTTGCATATTTTCTTAAATATCCATTTCCAAAAACACTTTCTACAACACTTTGAGTTTGATATCTATCATTATATGATAATAATTCAAATTGAAAGATAAAGTTTTCATTTAAAAAGTTACGTGGATCCATATAATAAGCAACTACATCTTGTCTTGCTGCATAAAATCCACCACTATCTTGCATTGTGAATTTATTTGTTTTATAGTTGTAAACATCTGTTTTTAAATATCCTGCTACTAAATCAGTATTTCCACCATAAGCATATAATAAACTTTTACCAATATCTCCGTCACTAACAGCACCAGTTTCAGCCCATGTAACGTAAGAAAAATCTTTGCCTCTATCAATATTATTTGAAACAAAATTCCAATTTGGATGTTTAGATTTTAATGCACATAACTTATCCCAATATGATGATGGAAAGCCTGCTGATTCCATTTGTCTTTCACAATCAGTAGATGCAGATCTAGTATTTGTCCTTAAAACATTAGTTGTATACTTTTCTACATTACGAGCGCCACCTGATGATATTCCACATACCCAACCTGTTCCATCATTGTAATTTATTTTATACCATGTGCCGCAACCATTACCATAAGCCTTATCAACTATTTCTACATTAACACCTGCATATAAATATCCTATCGTATTTGCATTACTGCTAGCACTACTTCTTACTTTAAAACCTGAACCTGTGACATTACTATACCCATATTCAACATCAGCTTTTACAGAACAAGGTGCTACAACAAGTAAACTAAAAAATACTAACAAAATAAATTTCTTCATAGTAGACACCTCCTCATTCTTATAATTAATTATAACAAAAAATATCATTATTTGACATAAATAGTTATAAAAAATATGTATAATAATGTAAATATTAAAAAATTAAATATAAAATGTAATTTATATACAAAATAAAAACTTGTATTAACTATATATCTATTTTATAATTAACAGATTATATAATTAATTCAAGTATAATAAATATTATTTTATCTTTATTTCCATTTCATCAAATAATAGCTTTGCTTCTCTTAAAATTTCACTTTCAACTGAGTATTGTTTTGATGGTTTAGTATCACATTTAACTCTGATAGTTATTTTAGAATCGCCGTATTCTTGAACACCTCTATATTCTAATTTACCTACTGCATCTGGAACATTTTTTAATCTCTTACCAAGTTCTTTTACAGCATCTTCTAATTTTAAAAGACTAGTATCACTAGGAAAAGTAAAATCAACTATTGCTTTAGAATTACTTTGTGATAAATTAACTACATTATTAATCTCTCTATTAGAGAATATTTTAATATCACCACTATAATTACGAACTTTAGTACACTTTAAACCTACCGCTATAACCTCACCTCTAAAGTCATCTATACAAACAGAATCACCAACACTATATTGAGAATCTAAAATTATAAATATACCTGCTATAAAATCCTTCAACATATCTTGTAAAGCAAGACCTATAACTACACCAAATAATCCTAACCCTGCTAAAAAAGCAGATACATCAACATCAAATATACTTAATATTATAACTATATCTATTAAAAAAATTATATATTTTAAAATACTAACACAAAAATACAATATAGATAATCTTTTTTTCTTATTTTGTGATGCATTTTTCTTCTTTTTATTAATATAAGCTAATGCGGCATCCTTTATTATCATAAATATAATAACACTAGCAATAACAACTATCACCGAACCTAAGACTTCCTGTGATAATAAAAATTTAAGTCCTTTATTCATAATATACTCCTTTTATTCTATTTACACTTAGATTGTACCTATTGGATAATATTTTGTCAATAAATGCTATTAAAAAACTATATGCAAATTATATATATTTACAATTAAAAAATACTATTTTTTGTTTTATAATTTAATTTTGTATTATTTAAAAATTATTACTTGATTGTGAAAATGTATTAGAGATTATTAAATATAGAAAAGGATTTAGAAAATAATTAGTCATCTATATAAAAATCATTATGGTGATATATTAGCTATTTCTTATACAAATTTTGTATATAATAATTTAGAATTATTAAAGAATAGAATTAATATTTTTATATTAGAAGATACAAAACTAGAAGACTTTAAATATTTAATGAGTTTTAAAAATAAAAATAAAATGATAAGATTATAAATTTTATCATTTCATTGCTCTACTAATAATTAAATTTATTTGTTGTTTTAATTTTTCAATATCTATATCTAAATTAAGTTTATTATTTTGCATAAGTATTTCTCCGTTAATAATAGTTGTTAAAACATTAGTAGCTGACATATTATGAACTATATTAGTTATTAAATCAACTGTAGGATATACCAAAATATCATTTATATCAAGTATTATAATATCTGCTTTTTTACCTATTTCAATACTACCAATTATATCAGATACCCCTAAGGCTTTAGCACCATTTATAGTAGCCATTTTTAATGTTTCATATGATGATGAAATAGTTGGATTTTTATATAAGCCTTTTTGTAATAAATCTACTAAAGACATATGATAAAATAAATTCATATTATTGCCACTACCTTGACCATCTGTACCTAAACAAATATTAACATAATCTCTATATTTACTAATATTAGCAATACCACAACCTAAATTCAAATTACTAACTGGATTATGCACAAAACTTACATCTTTACCTTTTAATTTTATTAAGCCTTCTTCGGAAATAAAAGTAGCATGTGCAAGGATTAATTTATTTCTTAAAAGCCCAACCTCATCTAAAGCTGAAACAACATCCTCTTTATAATCTTTTTCTATTCCTCTTACTTCATCTAAATTTTCTGCAAAATGAATATGTAAAGGTAAATCAAGTTCTAAGGCTAAGTCACTACATTTTTTTAAATAGTCTTTGCTGCAAGTATAAAAGGCATGAGGTGCAATAGCAAACTTAATAAGTGCATTATTTTTGTTAGCTTCATATAAACTTTTAAATTTTTCAATTCTTTCATCACCATCTTTATCCATTAGACAATGACCAAATAAACATCTTACTTTGGCTTCTTTTATGGCTTTAATACAACCATCTGAATTAAAATACATATCGTTAGCCATTACAGTACCAGTTTTAATCATTTCAATACAAGAAAGTAATGTAGAATAATATACATCTTCATCAGTTAAATTATCTTCAATAGGCCATATTTTTTTAGTTAACCAATCATTTAAATTCAAATTATCATTTGTAGCACGAAATATACTCATTCCCAAATGTGTATGTGAATTAATAAGACCAGGCATAACAATTTTACCACTAGCATCAATTACTAGGTCATATTCTCCACTATAATTATCACAAATTTCTACTATCGTATCATCTTTAATTACAATATCAAGTTTTTCATATTTTCTATCTCTTTTTTCGTCCATTGTAATTACAGTACCATTTTTAATAACTTTTATCATATACCATCCCTCATTATATATAGTATATCATTATTTAATCAATTATAAAAGAAAAAAGACTATACTTAGTCTTCAATCATAATAACTTTTTTATTTTCTTTTTTAACTTCTTCTTTAGGAACTGAAATTTTTAAGATACCATCTGTAAATTTTGCTTTTATTTGATCCTCAGGAATATTTCCTACATAAAAGCTTCTTTCACACTTAGTATAAGAATGTCTTTCACGACGTAAATATTTCTTATCGTCTTTTTCATTACTTTCTGATTTCTTTTCTATAGATATTTTTAAGTATCCCTCGTCAAGTTCCATATTGATATCTTCTTTTTTAAATCCTGGAACATCCATCTCTATAATGTATTTTCCTTCTTTTTCATAGATATCACATTTCATCATTTTATCAAACTTTTTTGGTGGTTCAAAATCATCAAAGAAATTATCAAAAAATATTCTACTAGGTAACATCTAATTCACTTCCTTTCTATAAATGTTTTACCACATTTTTTAGCAGTTGTCAAGTACGAGTGCTAAAAATATTTATACTTCACTATTATTATGTAAAACAATTTATTATTTATTCATATCAAGTAGGACCTTTTTTAGTACATTTTTTGCGTTATCATGTGTTAGCAAACTAAAAGCTTCCTCTATTGATACAAATTTAACAATTTCTATTTCTTCCTCTTGATTTTTTACATCATTATTTTTAGCTTTTCCTATAAAATAAACTACATCTTTAATAACATTTGGAAAAGGATCGTATGTAATTACATAACGATATCTACTATCTAGTATAATATCAATATTAGTTTCTTCCTTTACTTCCCTAATTGCAGTATCATATTCATCCTCATTTTCTTCCATGTGTCCTTTTGGAAAATCCCAATGACCCAAATTATGCTTAACAATCAATACTTTCCCATCATCATTAAATACAACGCTTCCACATGATTTTTCATATCTCATACTTATACTTCCTCCAATTAATTATATTATAGTACTATTTTAGAATATAATTAAGGATTATTTTATTTATTGTTAGCTAAACTTCCCATAGGATCCCATGGTTTTAATCTAATAGGTTCTTGCTCATACATTTCCAATTGCTCTTTTGACAAATATTTTTTATTAATTACAATTTGATATACAAATTCATTAAACCATTGGTCTGTCATTACATAAAAGCCATCTTTACCTACATCTTTACCCCAACTATTTTCAACTCTCCATCTGTTAGGTATATCGTCATCACTTAAATTTACACCTGTAAATAACATTGCATGTGTCATTAAACTCTCATGATAATTAAGTCTTTCTTCTTTTGTTAAAGGAAAAGTTGTAGTATATAATTTATCTACATCAAATAAAGTAGTTGATAAAATTCCACCCTCTCTAGTAGAAAATTGTCCAACATCACTACCAAACCAAACAGCTTTATTATCCTTCATTTGTTTAATTGCTAAAGCTTTTAAATCTTCTATAGGCAAATTTAAATATTTAATTTCTCTTCCTTCTACTACATTTCCTAAATAATCTATAGTAAATGTTTTTCCATATGGTTTATCCTTAGTAGGAGCATTTATTATACTAACATAGTCATCTAATTCAATAGCAACATATTTCTTAAAAAATTCTACTGGTGTAATATTTTCAATACGTATAAATTTATCATTTTTATCAGTAGCTTCATATGTAAATTCTACTGGTGGCTTACCTAAAGATATAGTAAGCATCCTATATACTGTATTTAGCATCTCTTCTTTCATAGTTTTTAACTCATCTATACTTTTACCATTTTCATAACTACTTCTAATAGTATGAGCAAATTCTCTTAATTTTAAAGTTAAGTATCTATCTAACTCTTTTGTTGCTGATGAAGAAATAGATTCTGGCATAGCATCTTTTGGTACTACTCCATACTTTTTAACAAGATTAACAAACATATCCCATTGACCACCATCACATAATGGATCTGTAAGTAAATGACTAACTAAGCGTCCTTCTAATGGTTCATTAACCGTATCAATTATACTTTCCAAAAAATAATTTGTTTTCTCCAATTTATCAAAGAACAATGGATAACTTTGAGATAATTCCATCGTCTTTAAATTTAGATTTTTCATAACCTCTATTCTCATAAGATTTAAGGCTGCAAACATCCAACATCTTCCAGATTGTTTTTGATTAGTTATATCACCAGCTTCTATAGTAATAGAATAATTATGTCTAGATTTTCTAATTTCACTATAATTAACTGCACTCTTTTCAATTCCATTATTTACAACTGTATTCATTGCAATTTCATTAAATCTTTCACTATCAAAATTTTTTTCATATTTTTTTAGTAAATCAACTGTTATTTCTTTCATATTATTCCTCCAATATTAATATAACCATATATAGATATTTTATCACTATTTATTAATAACACAATCATTACAATCTACTATAAATCTATATAATTCTTAATATAATATTTTTAAAAATGTATTACGAATACATTATATTAAATTTTATATTTTAACAAATTCTATTTTTCTAAGATAAAATGTAGATAAAAATAAAGAATTATGGTATTATCAATATGGAGGTAATAAATTATGAAAAAAAATATTATAACAACGATAGCTATTATTTTATTATCAATATTTGTAATACCAAATAATGTATATGCAGAAGTAGAAGTTACAAATTTAAAAGAAGCTGTAGATGAAGAGGTAACAACATTTGGTCAAGAAGCTAGCTATAAAGAAGCAGTTGAAAAACTAGAAAGTTATGATTTGTCTAATTATAAAGATGATAATAAAAAAGTAAATGTCTATATATTTAGAGGAAATACTTGCAGTCATTGTTTTGAAGCAATTGATCACTTTGCTAGTATATATAAGGACGAAGGAAAATATTTCAATGTTAAAACATATGAAGTATGGGCTAATGAAGATAATAATGAATTAATGGAGAAAGTAGCTAAAAAGCTTGGTGATGAAGTAAGTGGGGTTCCATACATTGTTGTTGGTAAAAAATCTTGGAGTGGTTATGCAGAAAGTTACGATGAAGAGATAATGAGTACTATTAAAAGTGAATACAATAAAGATAAGAAAACTGACATTGTAAAAGGTCTTACTAATGAATCAGATAGTAATAGTAGTGTTGCAGGTGATATTATTGCTATAATTGTTATTGTTCTTGTTGTTGCAGGTATTACATTTGGAATTATTATGGCAAGAAAAAAAGCAAATAAGTAAAAAAACAAACTTCGGTTTGTTTTTTATTGTGGAATAATTAATTGTTGACCTAAGGATAAAAGTGAGGAAGCTAAGTTATTAGCTTTCATTATATCTTCAACTGATACATTATATCTTTTGGCAATATTCCATAGGGTATCTCCTGATACCTTTTTTATGTAGTATTTTTAAATGTAAATATAATATCTATTTCAAATAGATAATAATGTTATTTTATATAAATTCTTATTCCTAAAACACTATATTATTCCTATTTTCTTTTGTATTTTAATTTACTTTGTTCATTTTTTCTTTCAAAATATTGTATATAATCACTATAATATACTTTAATAACATCAATAGGTTTTAAATTATGATAGCATTTGTATTGAGTAGTATTTTGTCGATTATCTCTTATTATTGAATCATCTTTTTTAAAAACATAAACATAGCCATATAACTCATCTGACAAATTATCTGCCTCAAATGACATCGCTGGTAATTCCCCATTATTATTTATCGAAAAAGAATAATGGTTATTAAACTCTTTTATTTTATTTCTAAAAGAATATGCAACTGCTGTAAAAAAATAACTGGTTAGAAAAATAGCATTATCTTCATTTTCAATATTTTTATCATCGTAAGATTGCTTTGGTTCTAACTGCTCAATTTCAACTGGACTTCCATGAAATAAATACTTAGGTTCAAAAATATTCTGGGATTGATATTCATCTATTTTTGTCATTAAATTCACTTCCTATTTGATTATACATCAAATAAGAAAAATTTTCTACTTAGACTAAATTTTTATTCAAGATTAAAATTTAAATACACTTTTTATGTAACATTTTTAAATGTAAATATAATATCTATCGTTTTATCTTGATAGATGTAGATTTTTTCAACCAAATTTATTAATAATTCTCTAGTTGGATTATCTAAAGATAAAAAATCATTAATATACTTTTCTATCACTTTATTGTCTATTTTATTTGATTCACTATTTTCATTTTTAAGATTATCAATACTTGATTTATTATTTTCTATTTCCTTTTTTAGATTTTCACTTACTCTTATATATTGAGCTTCATCAATAATTCCTTTTAACATATCCATATAAGTTTTATCTAAATTTTCAGTTAGTTTATTATTTGTAAGTTCTAGACTTTTAATTTGTTTTTTTAGTTTTAAAGTATTGTCTTCAAATGTTACATTTCCTATAGAATCTTTTATTTTGTTTTTATCAAGATATTTATGACAAACATCCTTAATATTATCTAAAATTACTTTTTCTAATGTTTCATAATTATTTGTATGTGTTGTACAAACATGGTATTTTGAATATGTTCTATAATAATCACAAGTAGTGTAACTTCTTCCTGTTTTATTTTGATATCTTATTGTTATTCGATGTTTACAATCCCCACAATATAAAAGTCCATCTAATAAATAAAACCTTTTCTTCTCTGGTCTTTTTACATTTTTAGGAAGTAGTGTTTGAACATAATTAAAAATATCTCTATCTATTATTGCTTCATGCGTGTTTTCAACAATAATATAATCATCAGGATTATTTTTAATAGTCTTTTTCAGTTTATAATTTATCTTTTTAGTTTTTCCTTGAACTGAATCCCCTACATAGATTTGATTAGTTAGAATTGCTTTTATTGTTGTATCTACCCATACGCCTTGTTCTTGTGATATACATTTACTACTACATTTTGTATTCCATACATAATTGTAATAAGATGCCGGAGTCTTAATCCTCCTTTTGGTAAGTTCCTGTGCTATAAAGTGATATGTTCTCCCTTGAAGTGCTAAATCAAAAATTAACTTAACAGTCTCTGCTTGTTCTTCGTTTATTATTAGATGATTTTTATTATTTGTATCTTTCATATAGCCAAAAGGACATCTACCTGATACATATAAACCATCTTTCATTCTTGAATGTAAACTAGTTTTAACTTTTTTAGAAATATCTTTGGCATACATATCATTCATTATCGCTTTAAAAGGTGCTATATCATTATTAGTATTATCTATAAAAGTATCTATTCCATCATTGATAGCAATATATCTTATATTATTATTTGGAAAATATTTTTCTATTAGTTCCCCTGTACCTATATAATCTCTACCTAATCTTGACATATCTTTGGTAATAATCATATTGATTTTACCTACTTCAATATCTTTTATCATTCTTTTAAAATCAGGTCTATCAAAATTAGTTCCAGTAAAACCATCATCAACATACTCATCTATAACTTTATAATTATTTTCCTTTACATATTGATTAAGTAAACTTCTTTGACTTACAATGCTATCAGATTCAACATTTCCATCATCCCTTGATAATCTTATATATAGTCCTACATTAAAACTACTATTCCCATTCATTAATTCATACTCCTTTCACTTTGGGAATAATGAGTATGCTTGAATGGTACCTCCTTATTTAAAATATTGCAAGTCATATATTGTTTTTCTAATTCTATTTTTAATACATTAGTTATTATTTCATTTAAAGATTTGCCATTTTCTTTAAATTTTAAATTAACTTTGTATTTAACCATAGAGTTTTATACCTCCAATAAATTC